>DASWRR010000322.1:0-6253 GCA_036403055.1 Ilumatobacteraceae bacterium
AGTGGCGTACGTGATCCGCGGGATCGGTGTCGACGCGGTCGACATCGAGCGCTTCCGTCGATCGCTGCAGCGGACTCCATCCATGCAGCAACGCCTGTTCACCGATCACGAGCTCGCGTACGTCGCGCCGAAGGTGGATCCGGTTCCCTCGCTCGCCGCGCGGTTCGCGTCGCGCGAAGCAGTGATGAAGGCGATGGGTCTCGGGCTCGGAGCGTTCGGTTTCCACGAGGTGTGGGTCGAGCATCGCGACACCGGCGAACCACGACTGAACGTCACCGGCCGCGCCGCGGAGCTTGCCGACGAGCGCGGCATCGCGACATGGCACCTCTCGATCACCCACACCGATCAGGTTGCCATCGCCTACGTCGTTGCCTCATGACGACGTAACCTCGTCGCCATGCTGCCGATCGTCACGCCGGAGGAGATGGCGGCCATCGATGCGGCAGCCGGGGTGTCGCCCGACGTGTTGATCGAACGGGCCGGCTCCGCCGTTGCCTGGGCGGCGATCCGCATGCTGGGCGGGTCGTACGGCAGGACCGTCAACATCTTGTGTGGCAAGGGGAACAACGGAGGCGACGGTCGGGTCGCAGCGCGGCATCTCGCAGCAAAGGGTGTTCGCGTGCGCGTGTTCGACGTGCCCGGCGTTCCGCACGTTCTGCCGCCGGCCGACCTCGTGATCGATGCCGCGTACGGCACGGGGTTCCATGGGACGTGGTTGCCACCCGACGTCGGCGACACTCCGGTCCTCGCCGTCGACATACCGAGCGGCGTCGACGCGCTCACCGGCGACATCACGGGCGACGTCTTGGCAGCGACCCATACGGTGACCTTCGCCGCGTTGAAGCCGGGTTTGCTGATGCCACCCGGCAGCGCGCTCGCCGGTGAGCTCGAGCTCGCCGACATCGGGCTCGGTGTGAAGTGGGCTCGAGCCAATCTCGTGCAAGCTGCCGATGTCGCGGCATGGTGGCCGGAGCGCGACGAGTACGCGCACAAGTGGCGAAGCGCGGTCCGCGTCGTTGCCGGAAGTTCGACGATGACCGGCGCGCCGCGGCTCGTCGCCCATGCGGCGATGCGCAGCGGTGCCGGCATGGTTCACCTCTCGGTTCCCGGGATGACCCTTGGCGACGCCCCCATCGAGATCGTCCAGCGATTGCTGCCGAGCCAGGCGTGGGCCGACACCGCGCTGGCATCGCTCGATCGGTTCCACGCGGTCGTCGTTGGTCCGGGGCTCGGTCGTGCCGACGAAACTGCGGCCAGCGTGCGCAAGCTCGTGATCGAGGCGCCGTTGCCGATGGTGATCGATGGCGACGGTTTGTTCGCACTCGGCTGGAGCTCGGAGGGCGCAACGCAGCTGTTGCGACGCCGCTCCGTTGCGACCGTGCTGACGCCGCACGATGGGGAGTACGCGCTGCTGTCGGGCAGCCAGCCGGGCGCCGATCGCATGGTCGCAGCCCGCCGTCTCGCGGCCGACAGCGGGTGCACGGTTCTGTTGAAGGGCGCCGCGACGATCGTCGCCGACCCGAGCGGCGACGCCCTGGTCGTGACGGCGGGCGACGCCCGTCTGGCGACCGCCGGCACTGGCGACGTGCTCAGCGGCATCATCGGCGCGTTGTTGGCGGGCGGCGTCCGGCCGCTGCATGCTGCGGCTGCCGGCGCATGGGTGCACGGTCAAGCCGGTCGTCGAGGCCGGCGCCACGGCCTGGTCGCCAGCGACCTCCCCGATCTGATTCCGGCGGTGCTGGAAGAACTCCTGTGAGCCGATGGGCGTGGGCCGACGTCGACCTCGACTCGATCCGGCGCAACGTCGAAGTGCTCTGCGCGGTTGCCGCGCCGGCTCGGCTGTGGGCGGTCGTCAAAGCGGACGGGTACGGGCACGGCGCAATTGCAGTCGCCGGTGCGGCGCTCGACGGCGGTGCCACGGGGCTGTGCGTCGCACTCGTACAAGAGGGGGTGGCACTTCGCGAGGCCGGGTTCGATTGCCCGATCCTCGTGCTCAGCGCGCAGCCGGCCTCGGAGCTACCGGCAGCGATCCGCGCCGCCCTGGATCTCACCGTGTACTCGGGCGAGCAGCTGGCCGAGATCGCGTCAGCGGGAGGAACGCGCCACCCCGTGCATCTCAAGATCGACACCGGCATGCGACGCGTCGGCGCCTCCACGAGCGAGGCAATCGAAATCGCGTCGGCGATCGTCGAGTCACCGGCGGTTCGTTTCGCCGGCGTGTGCACACATCTCGCCATCGCCGATGAACCGGATGATCCCTTCACCGCGGCGCAGCTCGAGACGTTCGAACGCGTGCTCGACGCCGCCGCAACCGACGGTGACGACATCCCGATGGTGCACGCGGCGAACTCGGCTGCGACGCTGGCTTTTCCTGCGGCCCGCTTCGACATGGTGCGCGTCGGCATCGCGATCTACGGCATCTCGCCGGGTCCGGCGCTCGACGAGATGTGCTCGTCGCTCGAGCCGGCCCTGTCGCTGCGGGCGCGCGTGTCCCACGTCAAGCGGGTCGATCCCGGTGATCGGATCTCGTACGGTCTGCGGCACACCTTCCGCCGCAGCGCGACGGTCGCGACGCTGCCGCTCGGATACGCCGACGGTGTGTCCCGGCGGCTGTTCGTCGCCGGCGGAGAGGTTCTGCTCGGCGGAGTCCGGCGACCAATAGTCGGCGTCGTCACGATGGATCAGATGATGGTCGACTGCGGCGACGATGCCGTGGCTGTCGGCGACGAAGCCGTGCTCATCGGACGTCAGGGCGGTGAGGTGATCACCGCCAACGAGTTGGGCCAGCGCCTCGGCACCATCGGATACGAGGTCGTGTGCGGCATCTCTTCGCGCATCGAGCGGCGGTACACACGGGGCTGAGCCTCTAGCATCATCGGCGGTCATGTTGCGTCTACGTTCGGACTCGCTCGCGGCAACGACAGCTATTGCCGCGTCGCTCGCCGCCCTGGCGCGGCGCGGCGACCTCATCGTCCTTGCGGGAGAGATGGGCACCGGCAAGACTGCGTTCGCCAAAGGTTTCGGTGAGGCGCTGGGCGTCGCCGAACCGATCACATCGCCGACCTACACCCTGATCCACAGCTACCCCGCCGGCAGGGTCACGCTGCACCACGCCGACATCTACCGCCTCACGACGCACCACGAGGTCGCCGATCTGGCGCTCAACGAGCTCCTCGAATCGGATGGGATCGTCATCGTCGAATGGGGCGACGTGGTCGCCGGCTCACTCGGCGATCACATCGTCGTGCGGCTGGGGTTCGACGAGGGGGACGAGGAGGCACGCCTGGTCGACGTGACTGCCGCGGGTCGCACCTGGGCGGCGCGGTGGGACGAGATCGTCCGACGACTCGGAGCGTTCGCATGCTGATCCTCGGAATCGAGACAGCGACCGAACAGGTCAGCGTTGCGATCGGCGGCCACGAGGGCGTCCTCGCCATGTTCGAGGTGTGCCGCGGTCGCCGGCATGCGGAGACCTTGATTCCGTCGATCGAGTTCATGTGCAAGCAAGCCGAGGTCGAGATCTCGGAGTTCGGCGCGATCGCGGTCGACGTGGGACCTGGCTTGTTCACCGGAATGCGCGTCGGGCTCGCCGCGGCGAAGGCGATGGCGCAGGCGCTGCGGTTGCCGATGATCGGCATCAGCTCGCTCGACCTCTTGGCGTTCCCGCTGCGCCAGAGCGGACGAGAGCTTGCCGCGGTGATCGATGCGCGCAAGGGCGAGTTGTTCTATGCGTTCTACAGACCGGTACCCGGCGGTGTGCAACGCATCGGTCAGCCGCGGTGCGGATCGGTCGAGGATCTCGTCGGCGAGTTGATGGCGCGTGGCCACGACATGGTGTGCGTCGGTGACGGCGCATTGCGCTACCGCGACGAGATCGGCGCGGTCGTCCGTGTGGACTTCGCCGAGCAGTTCCTGTCGCATCCCTCGGCGGCGCCGTTGGTGCAGTTGGCGCACGCCCGTGCGCTCCGCGAGGAGTGGGTCAACCCGTGGGAGATCCAGCCGTTGTACCTGCGCGCCCCCGACGCGAGGATCAACTGGTCCACCCGAGCCTCGGCCTCGCGGGGTGGACGATGAGCGTGCTGTCCCGCCTCCTGTGGCGCGAGCCGGCCGACCAACTGGTGATCGAACCATTGCGGCGCCGGCACCTCGGCGACGTGCTCGAGATCGAGCAGGTGTCGTATCCGAAGCCGTGGTCGCGCAACGTCTTTCAGAGCGAGGTCGAGCTCACCCGATCTGGAGATCGGTACTACCTCGTGGCTCGGGTCGGCTCTGTCGTGGTCGGCTACGCGGGCCTGATGTTCGTCGTCGGTGATGCTCATGTGACCAACATCGCGGTGGCGTCGAACCGCCAGCGCAGCGGCATCGCGACGCGGCTGCTGGCCGGTCTCTCGTGGGAAGCGATTGCCCGCGGGTGCGAGGCGATGACCCTCGAAGTGCGGGTCAGCAACCTCGGTGCGCAGGCGCTCTATCGCAAGTTCGGTTTCGTTCCGGCGGGTGTCCGTCAGCGCTACTACGAGAACACCGAGGACGCGATCGTGATGTGGTGTCACGACATCGCCCAGCCGGACTTCCGCGAGCGGCTGTCGCAACTGAGCCCCGAATCCGTGCCGGATCGGCAGCGATGAACGTCACCGACACCACGGTCGTCCTCGGCATCGAGACGAGTTGCGACGAGACCGCGGCAGCGCTCGTGATGGGCGGCTACGACGTCATCTCGAGCGTCGTGTCGACACAGGTCGATCTCCATGCGCAGTACGGCGGTGTCGTGCCGGAGATCGCCAGCCGCGCTCATCTCGATCTCTTGAATCCCGTCGTCGCCAGGTCGATCGTCGAGGCGGGAATCGAACCCGACCGAATCGACGCCGTCGCCTGCACTGTTGGCCCAGGCCTGGTCGGCGCGCTGTTGGTGGGCGTCTCCGCGGCCAAGGCGTTGGCGCTGACGTGGGATGTCCCCTTCATCGGCGTCAACCACATGGAAGCGCATCTCTACGCTGCGTTTCTCGAGGACCAGTCCTTGGAGATGCCGCTGGTCGTCCTCTTGGTCTCCGGTGGGCACACGATGCTCGTCGAGATGCGCGACCACGGCCGCTACCGGCTGCTCGGGCAGACGATCGACGATGCCGCGGGCGAGGCGTTCGACAAGGTCGCTCGGTACCTCGGCCTCGGCTATCCCGGTGGCCCGGCGATCGACCAGGAAGCAGTCCGCGGCGACCCCACTGCGATCGCGTTCCCGAGAGCCATGCTGAACGATGGGCTCGACTTCAGCTTCAGCGGGTTGAAGACATCCGTCGTCAACTACGTCCGCAAGAATCCCGATGTCTCGGCGGCAGATGTCGCCGCGTCGTTCCAGGCGGCGGTCGTCGATGTCCTCGTCACGAAGGCCCGCCGCGCTGCCGCCTCCGTCGGCGCCCGCGGCCTGGCGCTCGGCGGTGGCGTCGCGGCGAACTCGCATCTGCGCGACCGGTTCGCGGCTGCCGGCATCGAGGATTCGATCCGTGTCTTCCTTCCGAGCCGGGCGATGTGCACCGACAACGCGGCGATGATCGCGTCCGCCGGATGGCATCGCCTCGCGAGTGATGGCCCGACACCGCTGAACGTCGGCGCGATCCCGAACCTCCGGCTCAGCTTCGACCCCTGAGACCGGCCGTAGCCTGATGCGGATGAAGATCGGCACGTTCGCACCCGTCGCGCCCGTGGTGCTGGCGCCGATGGCAGGCGTGACGAACGCGGCGTTCCGCACGTTGTGCCGCGAGTTCGCTCCCGGACTCGTCTACGTCAACGAGATGGTGATGGCCAATGCCGTCGTTCACGGCAACGCGAAGACAGAACGGATGATGACGTTCACCGCTGACGAGCAACCGCGCAGTCTGCAGATCTACGGCAGCGATCCGGCAACGCTCGGCGACGCGATCCGCAAGCTGTGCGACGAGGACCGCGTCGACCACATCGACATCAACTTCGGGTGCCCGGCGGCGAAGGTCACCCGCAAGGGCGGTGGTGCCGCCGTCCCCGCGAAGCCGAACCTCTTACGGGCCATCCTGCGCCAGGCCGTTGCTGCGGCCGACCCGTACGGCGTCCCGGTCACCATCAAGTTTCGCAAGGGCCTGTTCGACTCGTTGCTGACCTACATCGAGACCGGTCGGATTGCCGTCGACGAAGGTGTCGTTGCGATCGCCCTCCACGCCCGAACGGCCGAGCAGCACTACGCCGGCACTGCGGATTGGAATGCGATCGGTGAGCTGAAGCAAGCGGT
>DASWRR010000323.1:0-8066 GCA_036403055.1 Ilumatobacteraceae bacterium
CTCGATTGCAGCCGCGAGGTCACGTAGCTCGGTGTCGACTTGGCGGCTGATCCGTTCGAGTTGAGCGGCCTGGATCAACCCATCGCGGTTCACGAAGTGCCGGTAGAGGATCGGCACCTGAACCTTCGCTTGGTCGGCGATGTCTTGCACGCGCACGGCGTGCTCGCCTCCCGCGTCGATCGCCTCGATCGCCGCTTCGAGAACACGGCGCGCCGCATGCGGTCGTTCGTCGCCTCGTTCCATGACGCAATCGTAAGTGCGCTGACGTGGCCTGACGCGCTGCCGTTAGTTTTCTTATCAAGTCGCCGCGCTCCGTGGCCGACATTTACGCCATGGAAACAAAGTCTCTCCGTGTTGCGCGCCTACGGGCAACCTCACTTCTGGCGCTGACCGCCATCGTGGTCGGAACGGCAACCGTTCAGGTCGACCGAGTTGCGGCGTCATCGGTCGTCTCGACGGAGTACACGTACACGGGTAGCACCGAAGTGTTCACCGTCCCTGCAGGAGTGACCTCGATGACGGTCACACTGAAGGGCGGCCAGGGTGGTCTCGGCGGCCGCGACTCGCAAGGTTGGCCGATTCCCGGCGGATATCAAGGTGTGGTCACCGGCACGATCGGGGTCACGCCGGGCGACGAGATCACCGTTGCTGTCGGTGGTGCCGGCGGCGAGGGCGCGTCGAGCTTGGGGTCGGCCTCTGGTGGCGTTGCCGGAGACAACCCCCTCGAGGGATACGACGGTGCTTCAGGCGGCGTTGCCGGACCCGAAGGCTCATCGGGAGGCGGCGGCGGAAGCGGCGCCGCGTCCGTGCTGATCGTGAACGGTACAGAGATCGTCGCGGGCGGCGCCGGCGGCAACGGCGGCAACGGACAGTACGAACCGATCGTCGGTCGACGCGCCGAGGATTCGCATGTTCCGCGGTCCGATGCGACGAGTACCACGGGTCGACCTGGCCTCGACACCTGGTTGGTGTGCAGCCCAGGTTTCCGTTGCGACGGCGGCGCATCCGGCGCCGGTGGCGGCGGTGCCGAAGGCGGCGAGCAAGGCGCGGTGCAGTACGGCGGCGCCAACGCGACCGAGTACTTCGGTTTCGGTGGATATCCGGGCGCGAACTCGACGGCCGACCTTCCCGGGCTCACGGCGAGCTACGACTTCTACGACGGAAACAGCCAGAACGGCTCCATCACCGTGGCGTACGACAACGGTGCGCCGGGGGCGCCGCGAAACCTGAGCGGCACACCGGCAACTGGTGCCGTTGCCCTTGGTTGGAGCGCGCCGATCGCGACCGGTTCGTCCGCGATTTCCGACTACATCGTCGAGTACGCGACGAGTGCGGACGGTCCGTTCACGACGTTCGATGACGGCGTTTCAGCCGCGACCGGCACGATCGTCACTGAGCTGGTCGACGGCGTCGGATACTTCTTCAGAGTCGCGGCCGTCAACGACGAAGGTGCCGGCGCCTTCACTGCCACTCACATCGCGGTCGTGCCGAGCGACATCCCGGAGCCACCAGTGGTCACCGACCTCGTTGCGTTCGGCGGCGGCATCCAGGTGAACTTCGTCGCCGGTGCTTCCGACAGCCCGATCACCGGCTACGAGTACCGCGTCGACAGCGGCGACTGGAACGTTGGCTCGGTCGTCGGATCTCAGCTGACGATCGTCGGTCTCACGAACGGGCACTCCTACGCCGTGGAGATCCGCGCTCGGAACATCATCGGCGCGAGTGCGCCATCGATGCCGCCCGTCGCAGCGACCCCCATCGACGTGCCCGCGGCGCCGACCGGGTTGCTCGCTGTCGCCGGCCCCGGATCGGTCGACCTCACGTGGATCGCGCCGACCGTCGACAACGGCTCGGAAGTCCTGTCGTACATCGTCGAGATCGCCACGGATCCAGAGGGCCCCTATGAGCTGGTCGCAGGCAGCGAAACAACGTCGACATCGGCGACGGTGTCGGGACTCGACAACGGCACGACCTACTACCTACGGGTTGCCGCCGCGAACGCGGTGGGCATCGGGCCGTCGTCAACGCCGACGGTCGCAACTCCGTTCACGATTGCCGATGCGCCGACGATCGGGGTCACCCCCGGCGACGGCTCAGTGGTCGTGGACATCACACCGGGCTTCGATGGCGGCACCGACGTCACGAGCTACGAGTACCGGCTCGGCCTTGGTGGTTTCTGGAAGTCCACCGGTTCGCTGCTCACCAACTTCATGATCGGTGGTCTCGTGAATGGCACGACGTACGACGTGTATGTCCGAGCCATCAATGCAGCGGGTTCGAGCGCAGCGTCGAGCGTCACCAGCGCGACTCCGCGCACTGTCCCGGCCGCGCCCGCGATCTCGACGGTCGCACTCGACACCGGCGCTGTCAGCGTGTCGTTCTCTGTTGGCTCCACCGGCGGTACACCGATCACCAACGTCGAGTACTCGATCGACAACGGGGCCACCTGGACACCACGTTCGCCCGAGAGCGCCGACAGTCCTGTGACCATCGACGGTCTCGTCGGCGGCATCACGTATCCAGTGCGTCTTCGAGTGGTCAACGATGCCGGGCACAGTGACGCGTCCGACACGTCGCTGGTGACCGCAAAGGGCACGCCGTCCGCTCCGTCGATCGTCGTCACCGAGGCCGACCGAGCGCTCCACGTCGTCGTCACGGCGCCGGCCAACGGTGGCACACCGATCGTCGACTACCAGTTCTCGATCAACGACGGGATCAGTTGGCTCTCACGCGTTCCGGCGAGCACCGGGAGCCCGCTGGTGATCTCCGGACTCGACAACGGGAGCGCGTACCCGGTTCGCGTCCGAGCAGTGAATGGGGTCGGCGCCGGACCGTCGTCGAACCTCGTCATCGCAACCCCGCACACCACGCCGGGCGCGCCCACGATTTCGGCCCAAGGAGTCGTCGACGTGAACGGCGCGCTCGACGTCGAGTTCAACCCGCCGGCTTCGAACGGCGGCAGCGCGATCACGACGTACGAGTACTCGACGGACGCCGGTCTGACGTGGATCGCGCGGCAGTCCGGCACGACTTCGAGTCCGCTGCACATCGCGGTGCTGTCGTCTGACGGGCAGTCGTCGTTGACCGGCGGCGTGACGTACAGCGTCGAGATTCGGGCACTGAACGCGGCCGGCGCCGGGCTCGCGTCCGATGTGGCAGTCGGCATTCCGACAACGACGCCGAACGCGCCGGTCATCGTGTCCGCGGACGGTGGCGACGGATCGGCGTCGATCGCGTTCATACCACCTTCGAACGGCGGCTCGGCGATCGTTCGGTACGAGTATCGACTCGACCTCGGCACGTGGACGGACACCGGATCGCTCGCCGGCCAGTTCTTCATCAGCGATCTGCTCAACTCGACGACGTACAGCATCGAGCTCCGTGCGGTCAACGGACGCGGCGATGGACCACCATCCGCCGCAGTGCCGGTGGTCGTCGCCACGACTCCCTCCGCGCCGTCATTGGCGGGTGCGGTTCCGGGCGACTCGAGTGTTGCCATCGCGTTCGTCGCTCCGGTGTCGGACGGCGGCAGCGCGATCACGACGTACGAGTACTCCACGGATGACGGTCAGACGTGGCGCAGCCGCGCCACTGGAACCACCGGATCACCGCTCGTCGTCACGACGCAATCCGATGCCGGTGGTGCGCCGCTGGTCAACGCGACGATCTATTCGATGCAGGTTCGCGCGGTGAACCTTCGGGGAGCCGGCGCAGCAAGCGAAACGATCTATGCGGCGCCTCATGGGCTGCCAACAGCACCGGTCGCGCTCGGCGTCGTGGCCGGCGATGGCACCCTCACGTTGACGTTCCATCCGGGTTCCGACGGAGGATCGCCGATCACCGATCTCGAGTACACGCTCGGCAACGACGACTGGGTGACGGCCGGCTCGCTGAGCAGTCCGTTGACGGTGACCGGACTCGACAACGGCGTCTCGTACACGCTCGCGGTTCGTGCTCGCAACACCGTTGGTGCGGGCCCCGAATCGGCAACATTGTCGGGCACGCCGCGAACCGTCCCGGGTGCGCCGGTCGTCGGTATCGTCGTGGCAGGTTCCCATCAGGTCACCGCGACGTGGCTGCCGCCTGTGTTCGACGGCGGCGCCGCGGTCAGCGGATACACCGTCTCGGTGTACTCCGAATCGAGCGGCGGCACGCCGATCGCCTCGTGCACGACGGAGGACCTTTCCTGCACGGTGCTCGGTCTCACGGACGGCACGACCGTGTACGTCGATGTGACTGCGACGAACGAAGCGGGTTCGGGTGCGCCGAGCGCGCCTCGCGTCGCCCGAGTACCCGTCTCTGCTCCGCACGTCGAGATCTCTTCGATCACGCCCAGCGCAACGAGCCTGTCGCTGGCTGTCGATGTGGTGGATGGTGGCGGCGCACCGCTGACGAATCTCGAATATCAACTGGGAACTGGTGAGTGGCAGGACGCCGGAACGTCGACCGGCCCGATCAACATCGTCGGTCTGACCAAAGGCGTGGAGTACTCGGTTCGCATCCGCGCGACGAACGCAGCCGGCACCGGCGAACCTTCGGCGTCGCTGTTCGCTGTGCCGCACACGACACCGTCGCTTCCGACAGCGCTGAGTGCGACGGCGGAAGACAGTTCGGTCACGCTGTCGTGGGCCGCGCCGGCCGATGACGGCGGCCAACCCATCGACGACTACACGGTGGAGTACGGCACCGATCCACTCGGGCCGTTCAGCTCGTTCATCGACGGCATCTCCTCGGTGACGACAGCCACCGTCACCGGTCTCGACAACGGAACGACCTACTTCTTCCACGTCGGGGCGGTCAACACCGCCGGCACCGGATCGTGGTCCGGCTTGGCGTCGGCGACGCCGCTCGCGGCACCGAGCGCTCCGACGATCTGGGCCGTCACGTCGGGCAGCCGCTTCTTGCGGGTGTGGTTCGCTTCCCCGTCTTCGGAGGGCGGTTCTCCGGCGACGAGCTACGAGTACCGGTTGGACAACGGGGTGTGGCACACAGCGAGCACAACAACGTCGCCGTTGACGATCCCCGGATTGTCGAACGGTCAGACCTACGACGTCGAGATCCGAGCGGTGAACATCGTCGGGCCGGGTGACACGTCGAACCTGATGGCGGCAAAGCCGTACGGCCTTCCTGGCGCAGTTCGAGGCCTCCGCGCTTCGCCGTCGGCGGATGCCGTGACACTCGATTGGGATGCAGCGAACGACAACGGCAGCCCGATCAACCACTACAACGTGATGCTCTGGACCGGTCCGACGGAGGGGGCAATCATCGTGTCGTACCCGACGACTGACACGACCTTCACGTTCGACGGATTCCCGGACGGCATCTACTACTTCAGCGTCGAGGCAGTGAATGCGGCGGGTCCCGGTGCGCGTGCGTCGACGCGCACTACAGCGATCGTCGGCGGGATCGTCCCATCGGCACCGGTCGCGTTGTCGACCTCTGTCGAGAACGACAACGTCGCGATGGAGTGGAGCGCAGGCGACGAAGGCACATCACCCATAACCGACTACCTCGTCCAGTACTCGACCGATGACACGACGTGGGTGACCATGTCGTCGGGCTCTGACTCGACGTTCGCGACGTTCGACGTCTCGACATCGTCGCCGTACTCGCTGCGCGTTGCAGCGGTCTCGGCGGTCGGCGTCGGCCCGTTCGCCGTCGTGCGCCCGCCGCTCGTTCACACCGGTGCAGTGACCGGTGAGATGGCGGACACCGCTCATGTCGTTGGCACGGCCAACGCCAACGGCAACACTGCGGACGTTTCATTCGAGTACGCGACATCAGCCGATGATCTCGGAACGCCCGCGGCGGCAACGACGGCTGGCACACCAGCAACCGTCGACGGTTCCACCGAGACGGCGGTTTCAGCCGATCTCACGTCGCTGCTGGCGAACACGTCGTACGTCGTCCGCACGATGGTGACCGCCGACGGCGTCGTGGTGTTCGGTGAGACCCGCAGCTTCACGACATCCGCCGCGATCGCAGTACCGATCACGGTCGAGGGCCTGCACGACGTACAACTCGACAGCGGTCCGGTCATCCTGCCTGCCACCACTCCTGGCAATCTTCCGCTGACGTACACGGCCGGTCCGCCGAGCGTGTGCAGCATCGTCGGGACGAGTGTCGTCCTCGTCGGTGTCGGCACATGCACGGTGGTCGCGAACCAGGCCGGTGATGCCGGTCATCTGCCGGCGACGGCGACGGGGAGCTTCGTCGTGTCGGCTGTTCCGGTGATGCCGGTGACGCCGGTGACGCCGGCGCTGTCGTTGGCGTTGCAGTTGTCGCCGGGACAACCTGTTGCAGATGCAACGATCCTGGTCCATGCGGAAGGCCTCGAGCCGAGCTCGCAGGTTCGCATCGACCTCCAGCCGTCAGGTGTTCACCTCGGCATTCGCACGACCGACGTGAACGGGTCGCTGGACGCGGCCGTCGCCATGCCGCATGCATTGTCCGTCGGCACGCACGACATCGTCGCGACAGGTAGTCGACCGAACGGCCAGTCGCTCGTCGCGACGAAGCAGGTGTTCGTCGACTGGGCGGGTGCCCTCGGCGCGACGCTGGTCGCCGGCGGATACACGCCGTTGACGGCGACTCGCATCCTCGACACCCGTGACACCGGTGCGCGGATGCCGGCCACGACCGAGTACCACCTCGCGTTCCCGATGGCCTTGGTTCCCGACGACGTCTCGGCGCTCGTTCTCAACCTGACCGTCACCGACGCCGAACGCGATGGATACATCACCATCTATCCTTGCGGCTCGGATCGTCCGCTCGCGGCTGCGATCAACTTCACCGCTGGTGAGACCAAGGCGAACCTGGTCGACGCAATGTTCCACCGTGGCGATGCGTTGTGTCTGTGGAGCAATGTCGACACGCACGCCGTTGTCGACCTTCAAGGCTTCCACAGCGATGCCGGCCAAGGGCACATCGTTCCGCGGACCGCCGTTCGATTGGTGGACACCCGCCCGAACGATCCGCTGACCGCCGGGCAGGTGCTGCAGATCCCCGTGATCGGCGATGGCAGGGCGGCGGCGCAGACGACGACGGTCGCGCTGAACGTCGCGGTCGACGATCCCCAGGGCGCCGGCTTCATGACGGTCTACCCGTGCGGCACTGATCGACCGTGGGCCTCCAACCTCAACTTCAAGCGCGGACAAACGGTCAGCAACGAAGTGATGGTCCAGCCGGGGACGAACGGGATGGTCTGCGTCTACACGACGGCAACCACGCAGTTGGTCGTCGATCTCGACGCGACGTACCAACCGACTCCCGGTGCCCGGTTCACCGCGCTCGTGCCCGGTCGCCTGGCCGACACTCGGTTGACCACGAACCTGGTCGCGGGGCGACCCGTCGAATGGACCGTCGTGGGCGCCAACGGCGCGCCGGCGGGAACCATTGCGATGTCGTTCAACGTGGCGGTCACCAACCCGGCGCGCGCCGGCTTCGTGACCGTCTACCCGTGTGGTTCACCGATGCCGTTGGCATCGAACCTCAACTTCGCTGCTGGACAGACGATCAGCAACCACGTCACCGCGGCCGTCGGCAGCGACGGCAAGATCTGCGTGTTCTCGAGCCAGAACACCGACATCGTGATCGACGTCGAAGGGATCTACGGCGTCGGCTGATGTCGGACGCGTTCGCGGACCTGGGCGAGCAACAACTCGATCGCCGGCTCGTTCAGACCACCGCCCGGAATCACGACATCGGCATAACGCTTGGTGGGCTCGATGAACTCCTGGTGGCCAGGGCGGACCGTCGTGATGTATTGACGAATGATGCCGTCGATCGTGCGCCCGCGTTGTTCGACGTCGCGCTGCAGCCGGCGAATGAACCGGATGTCCGCATCCGCATCCACGTACACCTTGAGATCGAACCGCTCCCGCAGTTGTGGATCGTGTAGAACCAGTATTCCCTCGACGACCATCACCGGCGCCGGTTCGATCTTGCGGGTGACCGTGCTCCGGTTGTGCACCGGGAAGTCGTAGGTCGGCGACGGCACCGTCTCGCCCGCGACCAGCCGTGCCAGGTGATCGTTGAGCAACGGCCAGTCGTACGCATCCGGATGG
>DASWRR010000324.1:0-7285 GCA_036403055.1 Ilumatobacteraceae bacterium
ACCGGTTGTCGCCGTTCCAACTCACGGCCGACAGCGGCAACCCGATCCTCTTGACGCCCGGACGCACCTGGGTCGAGCTGGCGCGCGCCGACGCCACATCCATACTTCCTGGCTGACCTTTCGACAACTCGACCGCCTGACGGTGGTACCTCCAGCACCACGTCTGCATCGTTCGAACCTTGGGCGCCTCCCGCCGTGGCGATACGCTAGAGGCCATGACTTCGAGCAGCTCCACTCCGCGCGCCACCGGTACGTACCCGGTGAAGCGAGGTCTCGCCGAGATGTTGAAGGGTGGCGTCATCATGGACGTCGTCACCTCCGAGCAGGCCAAGATCGCTGAGGACGCTGGCGCATGCGCCGTCATGGCGCTCGAACGAGTGCCCGCCGATATCCGCCGCGACGGTGGTGTTGCCCGAATGAGCGACCCGGAGATGATCGAAGCGATCAAGGCCGCGGTGACGATTCCCGTCATGGCCAAGGCCCGCATCGGCCACTTCGTCGAGGCGCAGATCCTCGAAGCCCTCGGCGTCGACTACGTCGACGAGAGCGAGGTGTTGACCCCGGCCGACGAGACGCACCACATCGACAAGTTCGCGTTCACGGTGCCGTTCGTCTGCGGTGCGACGAACCTCGGCGAGGCGTTGCGCCGGATCAGCGAAGGCGCCTGCATGATCCGTTCGAAGGGCGAGGCCGGCACTGGCAACATCGTCGAAGCCGTCCGCCACCTCCGCAACATCATCGGCGACATTCGCAAGGTCGGCCAGGCCGACTCCGCCGAGCTCTTCCAGTGGGCCAAGCAACTTCAAGCGCCGCTCCCGTTGGTCCAAGAGATCGCCGAGACCGGATGGCTCCCTGTTCCGCTGTTCTGCGCTGGCGGCATCGCGACGCCGGCCGACGCTGCGCTGGCGATGCAACTGGGCGCCGAAGCGGTGTTCGTCGGATCGGGGATCTTCAAGAGCGACGATCCTGCGCCGCGCGCCAAGGCGATCGTCGAGGCGACGACACACTTCCGCGACGCCGACATCCTCGCCAAGGTCAGCCGGGGCCTCGGCGCACCGATGACCGGCATCGCCATGGATGAGATCAATCAGCGGTACGCGGAGCGCGGCTGGTAACCATGACCAAGGTGGACGGGCCGGATCGGCTCGTCGGTGTGTTGGCGCTGCAGGGCGCTTTCGCCGCGCATCAGCGAGCGATCGAGAGCCTCGGGGCACGAAGTCGCCAAGTGCGGCTGCCCGGTGACCTCGACGGCATCGACGCGTTGGTGATGCCCGGGGGCGAGAGCACGACGATGTCCAAGTTGTTGACGACCTCCGGTCTGTTCGACGACCTCAAGGCACTCGTCGGTGACGGCCTTCCGGTGCTCGGCACGTGCGCCGGAATGATCCTCCTCGCGACGGAGGTGCTCGACGGTCGCCCTGACCAACTGAGCTTCGGTGCCATCGACATCTCCGTCCGACGAAACGGCTACGGGCGCCAGATCGACAGCTTCGAGACCGACCTCGATGTCGAGGGGCTCGACCTCCCGTTCCACGCCGTGTTCATTCGAGCTCCGAAGGTCTCGGCGATCGGCTCCAACGTCGAGGTGCTCGCCGAATACGATGGTGTGCCGGTCGTGGCTCGACAGGGTCACGTCATGGTGGCATCGTTTCATCCCGAGCTCACCGGCGACGCCCGGCTGCACGCCAAGTTTCTGCAGGAGGTATAGGCATGTCAGGGCATTCCAAGTGGGCGACGATCAAGCACAAGAAGGGCGCGGCCGACAAGGCCCGCGGCAAGCTCTTCGCCAAGATGGCCCGACAGCTCGAGGTCGCGGCACGCGAAGGTGGCGGCGACCCGAACTCCAACCCGACCTTGCGAACGGCGGTGTTGAAGGCCAAGTCCGGGCAGATGACCAACGACGCGATCGATCGGGCGATCAAGCGAGGCACTGGTGAAGACGACGGTCGCACGTACGAGGCCATCACGTACGAGGGCTACGCGCCGGGGGGAGTGGCGCTGCTGATCGACGTGCTCACCGACAACCGAAACCGGACCGGCGCCGAGGTTCGCAACATCTTCTCGAAGCTCGGCGGATCGATGGCCGAGCCAGGAGCAGTCGGATGGCAGTTCACCCGTCGGGGCGTGATCATCGTCTCGGGCGGCGACGAGGACACGGTGATGATGGCGGCTCTCGACGCCGGTGCCGATGACGTCGCGAGCGACGAGGACGGGTTTCGCATCACGTGTGATCCGTCAGCGGTCTACGACGTGCGCGATGCGCTGCAAGCAGGGGGGCTCACAGTCGAATCGGCGGAGAGCACGATGGTCGCGAGCCTGTCAGTCGAAGTGACCGACCGGGAGGATGCGCGCAAGATCCTGCGCATCGTCGATGCGTTCGAGGACAACGAGGACGTGCAGGACGTCTACAGCAACTTCGACATCAGCGACGAGCTGATGGAGGCCGTTGGCGCATGAGCGTCGGCACAGGCGACAGGGCTCCGGCGTTCAGCCTGCCGGCAACGGGTGGTTCGACGGTCTCGTTGTCGGATTTCGCGGGCAAGGCGGTGGTGCTCGTTTTCTACCCGGGCGACGACACGCCGGTCTGCACGAAGCAGTTGAGCTCGTACAGCCGCGATCTCGACGCGTTCGAATCGTTGGATGCGCAGGTCCTCGGGATATCCGCGCAGAGCGTTGAGAGTCACGAGATGTTCGCCGGCAAGCAGGGCCTCGAGTTTCCGTTGCTCGCCGACACCGACAAAGCGGTCGCCAGCCTCTACGGAACGCTGGGACCGTTGGGGTTCCCACGCCGAAGTGTGTTCATCATCGACAAGCACGGTGTCATCCGCTATGCCCACAGGGCGATCGCCGGGCTGACCTATCGACCGGTCAGCGAACTGGTCGAAGTGCTGAGCTCGCTGTAGTCCGCTGCGCACGCTGGCGGGCGTACTACAGTACGAACTTGTGTTCGTTGCGCAACGTGTCTTGGGAATCGACCCCGGCCTGACTCGCTGTGGATATGCCGTGCTGGACAGCACCGGGCCGGGTGCGCCGAAAGTCGTGTCGCTCGGCGTCCTTCGCACACCCCCCGATGACGCGCTGCCTCGCCGGCTTGCTGCGTTGCAAGCCGAGATCGTGTCGTTGCTACGCGAGTTCCGACCCGATGTCGTTGCGGTCGAGCAGGTCTTCTTCCAGGTGAACGTGCGCACAGCGATGAGTGTCGGTCAGGCAAGCGGTCTGGCACTCGCCGAGGCCGCCGCGTTCGGCTGCGAGGTCGTGCAGTACACACCGAACCAGGTCAAGAGCTCCGTCGCCGGCTGGGGTGGTGCCGACAAGGCGCAAGTGCAGAAGATGATTCAGATCCGGCTCGGGTTCTCCGCTCCGCCGAAGCCGGCTGATGCGGCAGATGCTGCCGCACTCGCCCTGTGTCATCTGTCCTCTGCGCCGTTGCGCCGCCACATCGATGCGATCTCGAATCGCAGCGTCGTCCGATGATCGGCTCGTTGCGCGGCTCGGTGCTGGAACGCCTCGACGACGGTCGCGTTCTCGTCGAAGTCGCCGGTGTCGGGTACCTGGTCACCGTGACGCCGCGCACGTTGGCCGAGCTCGAACCGACGTCGCCCGTGTTCCTGTACGTGCACCATCACATCCGTGAGGATGCACAGACCCTGTTCGGATTTCTCCGACGAGACGAGCGCGCCGCGTTCGACGTGTTGATCGCGACGCATGGCATCGGGCCGGCGCTCGCCGTGGCGATCCTCGGGACGCACTCGCCGGCCGCTCTCGTCGACATCGTCGCCGGCAACGACTTGGGTGCGCTGACTCTCGTTCCCGGTGTCGGCAAGAAGACCGCAGAGCGCTTGCTCGTCGAGTTGCGCAATCGGCTCGACCTTCCGATGCTCGATCCGCTCACCACTGGGAACGGCACGACGACGATCGGCAACGTTCGCGAGGCGCTCTCCGGCTTGGGCTACGGCACGGAGGAGATCCGCGATGCGATGCGCGAACTTCCGGAGTCCGCATCAGCGGAAGAGCTGCTCCGCGACGCGCTGCGTCTGTTGGGAGTCCGACGTGCGTGAGGAGTTCCTCGATCCTTCGCCTGCTGACGATGTCGAAGAGGCCGACGAGGCGGGGCTGCGTCCTCGGCGACTGAGCGAGTTCGTCGGTCAGGGCGAGTTGAAAGAGCACCTCACGATCGTGCTCGAGGCGGCGAAGATGCGCGGCCAACCTGCGGATCACCTGCTGCTCGCCGGCCCGCCCGGACTGGGCAAGACCAGCCTTGCGGGAATCGTCGCCGTCGAGATGGGCGTGCACATGCACGTCACGTCCGGTCCTGCTCTCGAGCGCGCCGGCGATCTCGCCGCGATCCTCACCAAGCTCGGGGATGGCGATGTGCTGTTCATCGACGAGATCCACCGGCTTTCTCGAGTGGTCGAGGAGATCTTGTATCCCGCGATGGAGGACTTTCAGCTCGACATCGTCGTCGGCAAGGGTCCGGCCGCCTCGTCAATCCGGCTGACGCTGCCGCCGTTCACGCTCGTCGGTGCGACCACGCGCACGGGGATGATCACCGGCCCGCTCCGAGATCGGTTCGGTCTCGTAGCCCGTCTCGACTACTACGCGGACGACGAGTTGGAGACGATCGTTCGGCGCGCCGCGGGGATCCTCCACGTGAGCATCACCCAGGACGCGGCATGGGAGATCGCACGGCGTTCCCGTGGCACGCCGCGGATCGCGAACCGTTTGCTTCGCCGTGTCCGGGACTATGCGGAGGTTCGCGGTGACGGGACGATCTCGGTGACGACAGCGCAGGACGGTCTCAAGCTGTTCGGTGTCGATGGTCGCGGTCTCGACAAGGTCGACCGGGCGATCCTCTCCGCGATCTGCAAGCAGTTCCACGGCGGCCCCGTCGGCCTCAGCACGTTGGCGATCAGCATCGGCGAGCAACCGGAGACGGTCGAAGACATGTACGAGCCGTTCCTGATCCAGCAAGGAATGTTGGCCCGCACGCCGCGCGGCCGGGTCGCCATGGCCGCGGCCTACGAACACATCGGCCTCGTGCCTCCCGTCGGCGGCGCCCCGCCCACGTCCCTCTTCGACTGACCGCCCCGCCCGGGCCCGCTCGCGCCGGCCACCTGCGCCAGCGCCCGCCGTTCTCGCGCCGGCGGCCGCGCCGCGCCGGCCACCCGCTCGCCCCAATCCCTCGTGAATCGTCAGTGACGATACGAGCCCTCGCGGTTTTGGATCTGGGTGCCAACCGGTCGCAGGGACCTGCGGGTTCCGGCGAGCGTGGCGCCCAGATCGGCGGCTGGCCGCGCGAGGCGTGAATCGTCAGTGACGATACGAGCGCTCGCGGTTTTGGATCTGGGTGCCAACCGGTCGCAGCGACCTGGGGTTTCCTGCGAGACTGGCGCCCAGAACGGCGGCGGAAGCGAAGTTTGAATCGTCACTGACGATTCACGAGGGATTGGGGCGCGCCCAGGTCAGTCGACCTGGCTCCCCATCCATTCGGTCACGACGGCGAGGACGTCGGCGTTGTTCAGTTCGAACATCGACCCATGGCTGTTGCCGTGAACGCCGCGGTCGGCGAGGTCGATGTGAACCGCGTCGCAGCCGGCCTGCCTCAAGAACTCGACGAGGGGACCGTCGGTGAACCTGAACACCGACGCCTCGCCGGAGAACACGGCGATCGGCACCTGAGCGAGATTCGACAGCGTCCGCGCCGGCTCGTTCTGCAGGACCAACGCGGGTGCTCCCGGTGCGGGCGGGTCGTGCCGGTCGAGGCTCAGCTCATCGGGCGATGACGCCGGCGGGTCGAACGTCATCGGAACCGCGGCGACGCCCCACTGCAACGTGTCGGGACCGAACATCGTTGCGAACGCGGGCCCGATCGGCTCGAGTTGGGCGAGACCAACAACGAGATCCGGCCGCGCGTCGGCGACGAGGAACCCGGCGGGTCCGCCGAGCGAGTTGCTGACGACGAACGCCGGCCCGGTGCGTTCGAGGAGCTGTACGAGCCGCCGTTGCTCGAGCGACTGCCGGTCAGCCGCGTCGGCCGCGAACGGGCCGCCGGATGCGAGGAACTGGAGCAGCGCTGGGTCGTTCGGGTCATTGCGATCGCCGGGCCACTGCGTGTGCAGTTCGGCGAATGGCATGGCTCCGGGGCCGTCCGTGGGCGGCACGAAGATCCCCTTGAGCACCTCGATCGGCAACGGCGGTCCCATCGGCCCGAGGAGGTCGGGGATGTATGCCGACCGTCCGTGCCCAGGCCGATCGACGACGTACACGACCCAACCCTGTTCGACGAGCAGCGTCGACCAACCAGGACGCCCGTCGGGCGTGGTCAGGTAGTCGAGCCCTTGACCGCCGCCGCCGTGCACCAGCACGATCGGATACGGCTTGGTGACGTCCACGGGCGCTTCCCAGTACACGTACATCGGACCACGGGCGACACCTGTTGCTGCATCCGGTTCGGCGCCGACCCAGAAGTGGCCGCGGCGTGACGTCACCGGGTCGGACGCGACCGGTGGTTCGGCAGGGCTTCCATCAGCAAAGCGACCCATCGTGCTCCTTCGGAATCGGGGTTCGACGCGTGCGAGCGCCGTCGTGACGGCGACCATAGTCCGCGTGACCGTGGCGCCGTCTGGTCGTCAGGCGCACAGTTCGCGGACGAGGTCCGCGGCGCCGATCTCCCTCGAACGTACGACGTGCTGTCCCGCCCACAGTGGGGAGAAGTCGCCGCTGCCGCGAGCTTCCGCAGCGCGACGAAGCGGTGCCACCGCGGTCCCCGCGAGTGGAAACGCAGGCACGGACTCCGAGATCGGCCCGCACTCGCGCATGAACCGGTTGACGATCCCGCGCGCCGGCCGACCGGTGAACAGATTGGTCAGCGCGGTGTGCCGTGCGTCCTCGCTTCGAAGCGCGGCGCGATGGACGGCAGTGATGTCAGCCTCGGGACACGTCAAAAAGGCGGTCCCGACTTGTACGCCGGCGGCACCGAGCCGATGCGCGCCCTCGACGCCACCGCGGCCGGCGATTCCGCCCGCGGCGATGACAGGGACCGTCAGCGCCTCGACCAACTGCGGCACCAATGCGAAGGTTCCGACCTGTGTCGTCAGATCGTCGGAGAGGAACATGCCGCGATGACCGCCGGCCTCGAGACCTTGGGCGATGACGGCGTCGACACCGCGAGACTCGAGCCACAAACCCTCGTCGACCGTCGTCGCCGACGACACGATCACGGATCCCCACGACCGAACGCGGTCCATCAACGACTCGTCCGGAAGGCCGAAGTGGAAGCTGACGA
>DASWRR010000325.1:0-4262 GCA_036403055.1 Ilumatobacteraceae bacterium
GCGGAGACGACGCTGCGACCGATGGCGGCGGACCTCGGCGTCAGCATCAACCGATTGATGCACCACTTCGGATCGAAGGACGAGCTCATCACCGCAGCGCTCGCGAGAGCGATCGACCAACAGATCGACGTCCAACGCAAGTGGCTGCAGCGATCGCCGCGGCTGACGCAGGTGGAGCTGTACCGGCGCTGGTGGAAGTGGTTGTGCGCGTCGCCCGACAACCTCGCGCTCGTGCGCTTGAACTACGAGGCCGCGACGCTCGAGCCGGCGGTCACCGGGCTCGCCGGCGATGTTCGCGCCGACCAGATCGGCGTGTGGCGCCATGACGTGGAACGACGTCTCGTATCAGAAGGACTGAAGCCGGAGCATGCGTTGCTACAGGCATCACTGATCAAAGCGACGTTCACGGGCCTGGCGATGGACTTGTTCGCGACCGGCGACACGCGGCGATTGACGAAAGCGCTCGAGTCGTGGCTGGTGCGACTCGCCGACGAGCTGTACTCGGTCGACGACGATCTCGCGATCGACGCCGACGCGCCACCGCCGCCTCACTGACACGGTTCACGCACGGCAGTTCAGTCTCTGTGCGTGCGGAGCCCACCACAGTCGCGTGGGCACTTTTCTTCACCCATTCGGGTAACGCGCGTCGCGCCTGCAAGACGACTTTCTAAATCCCCCCTTGCGCAAAGCAGGTGTGATAGTGGAGAATGACGTCAGTGTAATTACAGGAGCGTGATCACGTTCCTGTCGATGGGGCCGAAGGGCAGGAGGCCATCAATGCAACAGACGGACCGGGATCACGGAGACCGAGACCACGACGACATGGACGGACGGAGTTGGCAGGACCAAGCGAACTGCCTCGGGGTCGACCCAGACCTGTTCTTCCCAGAGCGAGGTGCGTCGACGCGCGAGGCGAAGGAAGTGTGCCGTGGATGCGTCGTTCGGCTCGATTGCCTCGAGTACGCGCTCGTCAACGGCGAGAAGTTCGGCATCTGGGGTGGTTTGTCGGAGCGCGAGCGTCGTCGCCTGCGCCGTCAGCGTGCCCAGGCCGGTCGACGCACGTCGGCCTGAGTTCGGCGCATGCCGCTCCTCGGACGACGGTGGTAGCGTGACCGCATGTTCGCTTTCCTCGATCCTCCCGAGATCATTCTGATTCTCATCGTCGTCTTGGTTCTGTTCGGAGGTGCGCAGCTTCCCAAGCTGGCCAAGAACCTCGGCAAGGCGCAGAAGGAGTTCAAGGAAGGTCTTGCGGAAGGCCAGAAGTCATCCGACGTCAAGCCGGCTGACAAGACGGTCGACGACACCACGACCTGAGCTTCAGTTCTCGCAACTCGGCGCCGGCGGCGAATGCTGCTGGCGCCGTTTCGCGTCCCGGGTTCAGCGCCGATTCTGCGGGCGTCTGATCAGCTCGCGACGCGGCGGCGCTTCAAGATCCGCCGGCGCTCGCGCTCACTGCAGCCGCCCCACACGCCGTGCTCGATTCGTTCCTCGAGGGCGTACTCGAGGCACTGAGCAGCCACGGGGCAATCGGTGCAGATCTTGCGGGCACGGTCGACGCCGACGCCATCGCTCGGGAAGAACACGGCCGGCGGATAGTTACGGCAGTTGCCGTCCGACATCCACGCGGTGACGGTGTCGACCTCGCTGGGGTTCTCGATACGGTGCATCGTGTCTCCTTCGTCGACCGCGACGGATCGCAGTCTAGTGGTGCGCCCGACCAAGCCCAGAGTGACTCCGGTCGCCGCAACACTTCGCTTGCAGGTATAGACGTCTCGCGAAGTGATTTGGTTCCCGTTGACGTCAGGTTTTATACCATCTCGGCCCGACGATACCCAGGCACCCCTCCGGCTACACTCGCTTCGCCAGAATCACCGCGGCCTCTGTCCTGCGGCGCGGCGCCCAAATCTCGACAAGAGGAACCCAATGACCGACATCGCCAACGAGCCACCACGAGCTCACGTACGCATCGTGTACCTCGGGCCGGTGTCGCCGCATTGGGAGCTGTACAGCGACTACGGCGACCGTACGGTGCTCGAGGAGTTTCGTACCAGGGTCATGGCCCGCCTCGTCCTGCTGCCTCGCGACGATCCGCAGTTCCGCCGGAATCGCGAGCGCATCGTGCGCGACGCGGAGCGCGAGCGCATCTCGCTCGAATGGGATCTCGGGATCCCAGAAGGCGACTGATCGGTCGGCGTGGACGGCTCCAGTCGGCTGCTCAACAGGGAGCTGAGCTGGCTCGATTTCAACCGGCGCGTGCTGGCGCTCGCCGAGGAGCCCGGGATACCACTGCTCGAACGATTGAAGTTCATCGCGATCTGTTCGTCGAACCTTGATGAGTTCTTCCAGGTTCGAATCTCTGCGTTGAAAGACCAGGTCGCGGCCGGCGTCGCGGGAACGGCCGGCGGTGGGCTGACGCCGACCCAGCAACTGGCCGCGATCGGTCCGAACGTCGAGGGCTTCGTGATCCAGCAGGAGAAGGTGCTGCTCGACTCGTTGATTCCCGAGCTTGCCGAGCGTGGCATCCAACTCGTGAACTGGGACGACGTCGACGACGACGACAAGCTGTATCTGGTCGACCTGTTCGCGCAACGGATCTTCCCCGTTCTGACGCCGCTTGCGGTAGATCCAGCGCATCCCTTCCCGTACATCTCCAACCTCGCGCTCAGCCTCGCGGCGATGGTCAGCGACCCGGACACCGGCGAGCGGCGGTTCGCGAGGGTCAAGGTTCCGACCGTGTTCCCGCGCCTCGTCGGCCTTCCTGATGGCGTCCGATTCGTGCCCGCCGAACAACTGATCGCG
This sequence comes from Ilumatobacteraceae bacterium, assembly GCA_036403055.1. GTDB lineage: Bacteria > Actinomycetota > Acidimicrobiia > Acidimicrobiales > Ilumatobacteraceae > JAENVT01. The sequence goes on from DASWRR010000325.1 coordinate 2,800, forward strand.
GCACAGCTCCACAGCCTGTTCGTCGGGATGGTGGTCGAGGAGCACGCTGCCTTCCGCGTGACCCGCAACATCGACCTGACGCTCGAGGACGAAGACGCCGACGACCTCCTCGCGGCCGTCGAGATGGAGTTGCGGCGCCGGCGATTCGGTCGCGCCGTGCGCGTCGAGGTGCAGGCGGGGATCAGCGAAGAGATGCTCGAGCTGCTGCTGCGCGAGCTCGAGCTCGGTCCGAACGATGTCACGGCACATCGCGCGCCGCTCGACCTGACGTGCTTGTGGCAGTTGCATTCGCTCGACCGTCCCGACCTCAAGGATTGGCCGTGGCCGCCGGTGACAGCCGGCCGCATCGCTGCTGCCGAAGAAGCGGACCGCAGCATCTTCTCGGTCATCCGCGAGCGACCGTTGATGGCCCATCATCCCTACGAGAGCTTCGCCAGCAGCATCGAGTCGTTCATCGCCCAAGCCGCTGACGACCCGCGCGTGCAGAGCATCAAGATGACGCTCTACCGCGCCGGCGGCGACAGCCCGATCGCACGCAGCCTGATCCGCGCCGCGGAGCGCGGTGTCCAGGTTGCGGTGCTCGTCGAGTTGAAAGCGCGGTTCGACGAAGCCACGAACGTGACGTGGGCCAAGGCGCTTGAACGCGCCGGCGTCCACGTGGTGTACGGGTTCGTCGGTTTGAAGACGCATGCGAAGTGCGTTCTCGTCGTGCGCGCCGACGACGACGGACTGCGGCGGTACTGCCACATCGGCACGGGCAACTACAACTCGCGCACCGCTCGGCTGTACGAGGACGTCGGAGTGCTGACGTGTGACCCGCCCGTCGGCGACGACGTCGCCCAGCTGTTCAATCACCTGACGGGCTACAGCAGGGCGCACGACTACTACTCGCTTCTCGTCGCACCGCGCGATCTGCGCGGCCAACTCGTCGACCTCATCGAGCACGAGGCGACGTTCGGCAGCGACGGCCGCATCACCGCGAAGCTCAACTCGCTCGGCGATCCCGAGCTCGTCGAAGCGCTGTACGACGCCAGCGCCGCGGGTGTGCAGATCGACCTCGTCGTGCGCGGCATCTGCCAGCTCGTTCCAGGGGTCACCGGCATGAGCGACAACATCAACGTTCGCTCGATCTTGGGCCGGTACCTCGAGCACTCGCGCATCATCCGCTTCGAGCACGGCGACGACGGCCGGCCGCTCTTCCTCATCGGTTCCGCCGACTGGATGCCGCGCAACCTCGACCGGCGGATCGAGGTCCTCGTGCCGGTGTCACACCCGAAGCATCAGGCGTGGCTCGAGCAGGTGTTCGAGTTCCAATTCGCCGACGACGTGGTGCGTTGGGAGATGAACGAGGACGGATCGTGGCACCGTCGTGGGCCCGAGGTGTTTGCACAGGGCGACTCGCAAGAGCGCTTCTACCACTGGGTGGCGGATCGCCAGAAGCGGTGATTCGCCCGGCGTTCGCG
>DASWRR010000326.1:0-23445 GCA_036403055.1 Ilumatobacteraceae bacterium
GCCTATCGCGCGGAATCGCTGCGCGCCATCGATCCGGCCTCGACGAAAGCCGAAGGGTACGCCTTTCTCACCGAGCTCGTCCGCAAGCTCATCGCCGACGGCGCGACGATCGTGGAGACGCCGATCGTCTTTCGCGATCGACAGTTCGGGACCTCGAAGATGTCGGCCCGCTTCATCGGCGAATCGATGCTGCTCGTCACGAAGTGGGCGGTGTTCGACCGCCGATCGCACGCGTCTGGGTCGAGTCGCTAGCCGACGTTGTAGATGCGTGGTTCCAACGGTCGGCGATCCCCGGTGCGTAGATCCGGCCGGACGATGTCGTCGAACGTGATCGCGCCGCGGTGCTTGCGCCCACGCAACGGTGCGGTGATCGCCGCAGTGACCACGCGACCGGCGAGCGTCTCGCCGCCGCGATGGTGGGCATCGACTACGTGCGCGGCCGCGAGGAGCTGATCCGGCGGCGCGCCGACGACACGACAGGCGACCGATCCGGTCCAGTGCAGCTCGATGACGCGTTGATCGAGGTGCTTGTCGAGGAGGTCGGCGAGCGGCTGACGCATCCCGCTGACGGTGAGGTAGCGATCGATGTCGGCGTCGAAGAACGGCTCCGTCTTCGCGGTGAAGACGAGCTCGTCGCCGTCGAGCGTGACCCACCACAGATGGCTGGGGAAGTCGACGATCTTCGCGCTTGCGGCCTCCGGCACCTCGATGTAGCCGGCCTTCGCGACGCGCGACAACTCGCGGATGACCGCGTCGGGGTGTTCGACGTGTTCGAGGACGTGCGAACAGATCGCGTAGTCGAAGACCTTGTCGGCGAACGGCATCTCGGCGGCGTCCGCGTCGAACAGAGGACGGTCGACGCGAGCGCGTGCCGCGCCGGAGCGTTGTCCGGCGTGCGAGTCGGCGGGGTAGCGATCGAGGAGAACGTCGGCGCGCCAGTGCGGCTTGTCGCCGCTGCCGACGTCGAGCACGAGCGCGGTGTGATCCACCGGGATGTCGATGCGTCGCCGTCGGAACGAACGAACCCGTTGGCGAATGCTCATGTGTGGCACCGGTGAAACAATCGCACAAGCCCGTTCTGGTACGTACCCACTTCGCAGAAGTCTTTGTGCAACACCTGGTTCGGGACGTCGGAGCCAAAGTCCATCGACGAGTTCGGCTCGCGCCAGCCGTCCCAGAACCCCGTCAGGATCACCCAGTCCGACGACGCGACCTCGCCGGCCAACGGTGATCCTTCGGCATTCGCCAGACCTGGGTCCATCTCGATGAAGTATGTCGCCGGCGTCAGCTCCGGGAACAGGTAGTAGAAGAACGCATCGCTGTACCACGTGCGTCGAAGGTCGCTCGGGCCGACCAGCAACCGCTCGCCCGGCTTCGACATCCGGTCGAGATCAGCGATGACATCGCGACTCGCGAGGTACGGACCGAAATCACCGAGGTAGAAGCGGCGTCCCTCTCGCGACACGGGAAACGGTGTCTGCACGTTGCCCGCACTGACACGAGTGTGCAGCAGGTAGTAGCGGAAGGTGAACAGCGGTGCAACGACGAGGGTGAGTGCGAGCACCGCGGCGACACCCGCGGTGACGCGCTCGCGTTGCGTCGAGTGCGGATGGCGGCGGCGGACGAGCTCGACGACGGCGAGGACGAGCAACGGGAACGAGATGCACGTGACCCATGAGAGGTGTGTCGAGTCGGGTCGCTGCAGCGCCTGCGGGATGATGCCGATGCTGAACAGCGCGCCACACAGCAAGGTGGCTGCCCGCACTGAACGCGATTCCCGCCACAGCCTGATCGCGACCCACACGAGAACGATGGGCACGATCAACATCGCGAAGAACCACAAGAACAGTGCCTTGTCGGCGGCAAGGTGGGGCACCTTCCACCACGGCGGGACGAGCTCGGCAATCGCTTGCAGTGAACCGTCGAGATGGCTCCACGACGGCGGTCGAGGGAGCTCGCGTCCGGCGCGCAACTTGAAGACGGGATCGATCACCATTCCGCGAAACGCTGTGCTCGGTCCGACCAGCGCGACGTGCACCCACATCGGCATCAGTCCGACGAACGCAGCGACGACGACCGTCCGCCATTGAGGGTTGCGCCACAGGTACCACGCGTAGACGATGACAAGTGCGAACGCCATGTCGGGCCGATACGTCAACGCCAAACCGGCGAACAGTCCCGCGATGACGAGCGATCGCCGCGGGTTTGCAACCGTTCGGGCGCGCAACGCGAACACGATGCTCCACAGGCACAGCGCGAGCCCGCCGTTCCACGCCATCGCCGTCAACCCGATCGGCGTGAGGACGTAGAAGACCGCAGTGCCGGCAACCGCTGCGGCCGCGACGCGACCCCACGGTCGCGCAAGCGTGAACAGCGCGAAGATGATCGCGACGTGTTGGATGAGGCCGAACGTGCGCTCGGACTCCAGCGAGATGCCGACGATCTTGTACCAGCCGGCCAGCACCTGCAACGCGCCAGGACCGTAGAGGTGGAGGAAGTCGCGGTTCGGGAGATCGCCCTTCAGCATCCGTTCCGGGAACACGATCATGAACGCTTCTTCCATCGTCCCACCGGTCGTGTGATACAGGCCGCGCAGTGGCAGCGCGATCAGCGCGACGACCGATCCGATCGCGGTCCATGTCGCGACCGCACCTCTCTGCCATGCGCCATTGAGTCGAGGCCGAAGACCGCGCGAGCCTCCGGCGACGAACGGAGCGCTGGTCGAAACAGCGGTGTCGTCGTCGGCCTCGTCGTGCTCCGACCGTCGGCTGAGCCAGCGTCGGGCGAGCGCGACGACAGGGACGAGCCCGACCGCGCCGAGGACGCAGAGTGCGGGCTCGGCCGGGGCGCGGAAACGGACGCTGCCATACGTGTACGCGGACGTGATCGTGACGCTGGCGAACTGGGCGCCGAGCGGCAGCAATGGGAGACGGCGCCGGATCATCGACACGGCACCGATGATCGACAGACCGGCAAGCCCGTAGAACATCAGCAGGCCCATCGTGCTCGCGTCGCGGTTGCGTCCCTCGATCCCGCCGAGGTTGACGTTCTGCAACGGACGGAAGAGCTCCCACTGACGCAGCACGCGCAGTGCAACGACGCGCGGCAGTTCGCCGGCATGTTGTCGTGCGTAGTCGAAACCGAGTGACCGCCAGTACAACGCGACTTGCGACTCGTCGCCTTGCGGCTCGCCCAGCGCGTCACGCACACGCTGCTGGCACTGGAAGTCCCAGTACCCGACGAACGGCCCGTTGTACACCGACGCGCAGTTGGCGTAGACCATCACCTCGTTCCCGTTGGTCGAGAGCGGCACGAAGTTCTCGAACGTCGTCGCGTTGCGAATCATCCATGGCGCGAGCACTGCGCCACATGCCACGACGGTGACGACGAGATGCCGCAGTCGCGTCGCTCGGGGGAGCGAGCGAGTCAACATCATCCAGGGGAGCGCGAGCAGCGGCAGCAGCAGGATCCCTTCGCCGCGCGCGAGCGCCGCGAGCGCGATGATCGCGCCGAACAGCGCGGCAGTGCCGAGCCGTGGCCGTCCACGCCATCGGTAGGCGACGATCATGGCGATCGTCACGAGGAGTGCCATGAGGCCCTCGGGATACAGGAGGCTGTCGATCTGCCAGAGGTTCGGGTACACCGCGGCGAACAGCGCGGCGGCGAGGCCGACCAATGAGCCGCCGACCTGCCTGCCGAGCAGTCCGGCCGCCAGCACCACACCGGTGCCGATCACGATCGACATCATCTTGTGATCGAAGTAGCTCGTTCCGCCGAACCGTGAGCTGATCGAGAGCACTACCGGGTACAACGGGCCGTGGAACGCGCTCGGGCGGTGCACTTCGAAGTCGCGCCATCGCAACGGCTCGAGGAAGCCGCGACCGCGGGCGAGGAGATTCGCGGTCGTGTGGTAGAAGAGCGGGTCGCCGTTGTCCGTCCGCTCCGGTTCGACCGTGAGCAAGGTGATGACACGAACGAAGAAGCCGGTGGCGACGACCGTCGGGAGCGCGAGCCGTGAGGTGAGGATCGCCCGCCATTGCCCGCGACGTGCAAGGTTTACCGCGCCCACGGTCGCGCAGATGACGACACCGAAGGCTGCCGAGATCAACAGCGCCCAGATGAACGGGGCGACGACGTTGCCGTGGAGGAAGACGCCGCCGTCGAACTCGAAGACGCGCTCGTGGTACTGCCGGGCAACCAAGGTGAACGCCGGCTCGCCCGCCAGCAGCACGCCGGGTGCGGCGATCGCGAGCACCATCGACGCACGCGGCGCGGTGCCGCGGATGAACTTCGGTGGCATCAGGAACGTCGCGCACACGACGGCCGCAGCGAAGACGAGTGCCGCGATCGCGTGCACGTGGACGTCGGAGGCCGACACGATCAGCGGAGACTTCGGCAACCCGAGAGCAAATGTGGCGAGGATGAACACCGCGATCGCGACTCCGACGCCACCGAGTCGTAGCCGGCGGCGCGCCGCCGTATCGACGACCGAGGCGTCGAGCAACGCCAGCGCAAGCCCCGCTGCGACGAGGTCGAGGTGGTTCGGGAACCAACTCAGTGGACCGAAGAGCCCGGTCCTTCCGGTTGCAGTGCACGCCGCCCTGTAGACGACCGCAGCGATGACGAGGCAGACAGCAACGATCCATCTCGATGCTCCACCTCGAAGCGGCGTCGCCGCCACCAAGATCGGCATCACCAGCACCGTCAGCACGATGGTCAGCAGCAACGGGCCGGCACCGAGTCCGAACAGCGGAGTGCCGGGCACCCGAAGAAGCAACGCGGTCACCAGGATTCGTTTGGGGGATGCCGGCAAGTGGACCGCCGCCTTGGCAAAGACGATCGTCATCGCCCACGCGATGTAGACAGCGGGGATCCACCTCGCCCCGAGTCCGTTCACGGCGCGTGCCGGACCGTGTCGCAACAGCGATCTGCGTGCTGCGACGAACGCCACCACCACGACGATCACGGAGGGGGCGAAGTCGAATCTGGCCAGCACGTTGCCGAGCCGTGCGGCGTTCAACCGATCTCCGGCGATGGCCGCTCGCTGCGCCAGCAGGGCGACGGAAGCGACCGCGGTGACAACTCCGGCGCGCAACGGCCAGCGCGTTGCAGACCGGTCTCCCACGGGTGCGACCATAGTCGCCTGCTACCCTCACGCCCTGGTGAGTCCTGCACGCCGTTGGGTCCGATCGCTGCTCGGTTCACCTGCCCGGCTGGTCACGATCGTGGCCGTTCTCGGCGGCGTCGTGTGGTGGCAATGGCCGACGCTCGACCATCAGGACAAACGCACGGACGTCGTGCTCGTGACCGACCGTTTCCTCGCGTCGACGGAGCTCCCGCTGACGAATCGCATTCACGAGGATGGCCGCACGCTCCGTTGGGACACCGCGGCGACGACGTGGTGCAATGCCGCCGACGCGGTCAGCGCTGCCGTCGAGCAGTTCGATCCAGCGGCCGTCGTGCTGTCGTTCGGCGACGCGAGTGGGTGCGGGGGATCGGCCGTGACCGACGCGGTCCGCGCCGCACGCGGCCACAGCGTCGTGATCGTCGCCCAACCGGGAGGAAGTGGCCTCGAGACGGTCACCGATCGCGCGGGTGCGAAGCTCGTGGATCCATCACCCTTCATCGGCGATCAACTCGCGGCGACATCGTTGCCGTGTCAGTGGTGGGAGACGTGCACACCGGACGGCACCGTTGCAGTGCGAACGGCCGACGGCGGTCTCACGGCGGACGGCGAAGATCGCGTCGCTCGCATGATCGTCGCCGAGCTTCCGTGACCGAGGCGGAGATCGCCCAGATCGGCGATGATCGCGCTCCGGCGGTGCCGAGTTCGGAGGCCGCCGGCGTGCGATCTCCGATCGATCGGCTCATGGACGTGGTGCGCGCTCATCCGGTCCTCGCTGCCGTCCCCGGTGCGATCATCGTGGCCGTCGTCCTCGCCGCCGTTGCTGGCACGAAGTGGTACCTGACAGGCGACTTCTCGCACACCGAGTTCCTCGTGCGGGCCATCCCGCGCCACCCGCCGCTGATCGGCGTCGCCGCGCGGGTGCAGGACCTCGGCTCGACCCCCGGACCGAGCATGGCCTACCTGCTGTATCCGTTCTACAAGTTGTTCGGGTCGACCGCGTTCGCGTTGGTGGCATCGGTCGATCTCCTGCACATCGCCGCGATCGCCGGCGCGGTGCTGGCCGCGAAGCGAGTCGGTGGCACGTCCATCGCAGTGCTGACCGCAGCGAGCCTGACCGTCGTTGCCGTCGCCCTTGCGCCTCGATTCTTCCTCGAGCCGTGGAACGTGTGGGTGCCCGTCTTCGCGTTCGCCTTGTTCTTGGTGCTGGTGTGGGGCCTCGTCTGCGAACACGTCGCGTTGTTGCCGCTCGCGGTCCTCGTCGGCAGTCATTGCGTGCAGACGCACATCAGTTACACCGTCCTCGTCGGTGGATTGCTCGCCGGAGCAAGCGCGTGGCTGGCGTGGTTGTGGTGGCGGACGGATCGCCTCGCCGGACGTCACCCACTGCGATGGTTGTTGGTGGCGGTCGCCGCGATGGTCGTCGCGTGGTTGCCACCGGTCATCGAGCAGCTCCGGCCCGGCGAGGGCAACCTGCGCAAGCTGTACCACCAGTTCACCGATCCGGGTGCGCCTTTCGTCGGATCGCGTGCGGCACTCAAGGCGATGATCGGCCGATTCAACCTGTTCGGACCGTGGATCGCCGACGCGCAGAAGGATCCGCGCAGCACACCCAACTACGTCGGGTTCGTGCTGTTCGTCGTGCTGGTCGGCGCTGCGGCGAGGTGCGCGTGGAGCCGGCGAGAGCGGGTCGAACTGTCGCTGTACGCGGTCCTCGGCGCGGCAACGGTTCTCGGGTTGTACTCGACGACACGGATCTTCGGCGTCTTCTTCGAGTACGTCATCCGTTGGATGCTGCCGCTCGTCGCGTTGTGGATCGCAGCGAGCGCATGGTCGTTGTGGATCACCTGGCGAGCGCGGCCCGCGGTCCACTCTCACGCGCGCGATCGGGGGATCGTCGGCACCGCCGTTGTCGCCGCGTGCGCACTCGCACTGACGGGCGTCGGCGTCGCGCGCGCCGCGACCGCGAACGTGCCGTACCGGCGCGACAGCGACGTGACGGCAGCGTTGTCCTCGCAGCTCGAGTCATCGCTCGACCCCGGCATCGTGTACCAGATCAACGAGGTCGATCCTGTCGCACTCGGCTCGGTCGCGTTCGGCATCGCGTTGGAGCTCGAGAAGCATCACTTCCACGCGGGGGTGGGTCCGTGGGGCGTCGCCGGCGTGATGCCGTATCGCGTCGTCGAGGCGCAAGAAGCCGAGTCGACGCTGTGGTACGTCGCGAGCACACCGGTGATCGCGACGTTCGCAGCGCTTCCCGGCGCTGTCGTGCGGGCATCGTTCGATGTTCGCAGCGATGCGGAGACGCGACGATCTGATCAACTGCAGGCACAGCTGCTCGACGTCCTGTGCGCTGACGGCCGGCCCGATCTGCGCGATCTGCTGTTCACGCGTTGGGGGCACACGTTGCTGACGTTCATGCCGGATTTCCCGGCGAACGCACGACCGTTGCTGCAGGAGTACAGCGACCTCCGTCTTCCCGCAGCCATCGTCGAGCTACCCGTCGAAGTCGACGGCTTTCTCGTGACGACACAACCTCCGGGAACTTGCTGATCAGCGGAGCGTCAATCGACGAACGATCAATTCGACGCACCCCGCCTTTGCACGCACGAGAGCACACTGCCCGATGTCGATCTTGTTGTCCACCACACGGATCTGCAGTCAGGGCAGTCTGAGTCACGCTGGGAACAGATCCTGTCAGCGAGCACCAGGCGGGAATTCGGACAGCGATGAAAAGTCCGTACATGCCCGCAGCGTGAGCAGCGCTGGGGAGTCGGTCGTGATCTTCACCATCACGTCGCCGACGCGTGCCGACCCGACCCAACGTGCTTGCCCTGCGATGTGCACCCCGGCCACGGTCCGCTGCTCTCCATCGATGGTGACTTCTCGATCGTCGGCCTCGATGCTGACTGAATACGGCAGAGCCAGATCTCCGCTGCTTTGCAAGACGTGGTGCCAGAGCAACTCTCCGACAGTGAGGCGACGACGTACGGCATCTCGGGTACCGTCTTCAGCTCTCGAGCTAGCCACCGAGACTTCGTCGCCATCGACGAGAGCGATGACCTCGAGGTGGCTGCCGTCCGAGGAGAATCCGCCCGCCCAACGTTCGCTGCCGTTGCTCGCTTCGTAGAACGGGAACGTTGCCAATGCAGCGGCGTCATGCCATCGGTGGGCTTCGTTGTGATCGTTGGACATTGCGCCACAATGCCCCCGTCGCGAGTCGGCTGTCCACCGTGCATCTGCCCGTTATGCGTCGTGCATTGAAAGCCACCCTGCGGCAACGAGAGCCTCAAGCCGTCGGTCGCGCGGGCCGGAATCGTACGGCGACCACACCGGACCTGAACTCATGGCGATTGACAAGCTCGAGCTCGATGCGCTCGCGCAGACCGGCAAACAACGTCGGCCCGTGTCCGGCAAGCACCGGCTGCACGAGGAACTCGTATTCGTCGATCAGTCCCAGATCTGCTAACGCCAATGGGAGCGTCACACCACCCACGAACAGGCCCTCGCCTTGCTCGTCCTTGAGCCGCTGAATCGCTTGTCCCAAGTCGCGATCCATCAGCTCGGCATTCCAATCGACCTCGCTCAGCGTGCTCGACACGACGTACTTCTTCGCCCGGTCGATGGTCTCCGCGAACGGGATGTCCCATTCACCCATCCAGTCAGGCCAAGTTCCCGTGGCGGGCCGCCGCCACGCCGACTCCATCATCTGGTACGTCACCCGACCGAAAACCAGGGCATCGGCTCGTTCCATCTCGGCGGTCCAATAGCGCATCGACTCCGCGTCCGGGGTCAGGCCTGCCTCGTGATGGCAGCAGCCGTCGAGCGTGACGTTGATCGAGTATCGAAGTGGTCTCATCTCGTTGTTCTCCCGTGATGCGTTTGCCTTATTCGCCTCTAGCGCCGATGCGGTGATGGCGATCCACAAAGGGTATGCATGCCCTCGTGAAGCCGGTTCGAGCAGTTGAAGTTTGCATCGATGTCAACGATTCAGTTGTGGAGTCGACGTTCTGGTGCGACTTCCTCGGCTATCGCGTGACCGGTTCCAACGATGCGCGATGGGTGCACATGGAGCATCCGGACGGTTTGCCGGTCATCAACACTGGTTCTGCGTCATGCACGACCCCGAAGGACACGAATTCTGTATCTGTCTGGAGAACGCGACCGATTGAGTTCGCTCGACAGCCCGCAGCAAGCTGACTCTCGAATCGCTGGTTACAGTCTCGACATGAACGGCATACAACCGCAGCTCTGGATCGATCGGGCCGGCGACGCCCTGAGGTTCTACGGTGAAGCATTCGGCGCCAGAGTGCTGCACCTCGTCGGTGAGGGCGACGAGATCGTGGCTCAGTTGGCCATCGGTAGCGACGGCTGCTTCTGGATCGCCAGCGCCGATGCTTCGACAGGCCGGATCAGCCCAACCGCCCTCAAGGGCGCGACGGGGAGAATGCTGCTGGTGGTCGACGATCCCGACGTCGTCGTGCGTAGTGCGGTTGCTGCTGGTGCGGACGCGCTCTCGCCGGTGCAGGACGAGCACGGCTGGCGCCTCGGTCGCATCGTCGACCCGTTCGGCCACGAATGGGAGATCGGGCGGCCCGTCGGCAGCTGGCCGCCTTCCTGAGTGCACCCGATCGGCAACTCACCGCTCGGGAAACTGCAAGGGCCGAAGAACGTCCCGCGTACGATGCGTTCGCATGCCCGATGAACAGAAGCTCGCAGAACTACTTGCAGGTCCGTGCCCTGCGGTCCTGACAACGTATCGCGCAGACGGTTCGGTCTTGACTTCTCCGGTGTGGGTCGGCCTGGGCGACGGCGCGTTCGAGATCGTGATGGCCGCTGACGATGGCAAGGTGCGCAACCTTCGGCGCGACCCGCGGTGCCTACTGGTGATATTCGAGACCAGCCCTCCGTTCAGGGGAATCGAAGTGCGCGGCACAGCCGAGATCGAACAAGTGCAACGGATTGCCGAGACGCGTCGTTCCATCGCGGTTCGATACCTCGGCGTTGAGGCCGGGAATCGGTTCGCGAGCGCGCGTGCGGACCTGCCGTCCGTGCTCGTGCGTGTGCGGACTGCGCACGCCCGGACGTGGGACCTGTCCGCCATCATCACCGATTGAGCAGGACTTCACGACGAGCCGCGTCGTTGATCCTCCGACGGGATGGCCACATGCGGATCCGATTCCGTTGCGAGAAGGCCGAAGACCAGCGAGTCGACGAATCTTCCATCCACCCAAGCGGCCTCTCGCAGCACGCCCTCGGCACGAAACCCGACCCGCACAGCGACGGCACGCATTGCCGCGTTGTCAGCGAGTGTGTCGAGTTGGAGCCGATGCAATCCACGCGTTGCGAACCCGTATCGACACAGAACGCGCACTACTTCGGTGCCGAATCCTCGACCGCGAAACGAGGGTCGCAACGAGATCCCCACGTGTGCCGCACGCGAATGCGTGTCGATGCCCCAGAGCAATGCTTCGCCTACGAGCTCATCAGTTGCGATTTCGGCGACTGAGAAACACGCTGTTTCGTTGTTCGGTTCGGTAACTGCATATGGCGAGTCCACTGACCCGGCAGACATCGGCTGCCACGGACGACTGTCTGCCCGCGACCTCGTCGCCACGTCGTCGTACAGTTCGCTATGGAGAACGGCGACATCGGACACGGCGCGAGCCCGAAGCACGATCTGATCCCCACGAAGCATCGAGCGAGCCTACCCGTGCAGTCCCGCGGCCACGGCCGGCTGAGCGTCCTACGGATCGGCAGATCTGCACTACTCGTCGCGCATGTCCTCGGCCTGGTCGTACAGCATCGACGCCAGCAAGCAGGCCCGAAGATCGTTGCTGCTCGCTCTCGCGAATAGTACGACGCCGTTTGCAACGCGCTCAGACACCGACGGAGCGATCAGGCCAGACGGATTCTGGGCGAGTCACCGAAGCTCGTCGGCGGCAGCGGGCCGCGTTGGGCCGAGCGTCGCGGCCGCTGGGTAGCGGACCTCCTCCGATGAGTCCTTGAGGAGGGCGGTGAGCCGCTCGGAGTGACGCCAGCCTTCTGCCAGTCGTGAACAATTGACTCCAACGCGGCGGTGTCCCTGTTCGCCTCGCGAGAACGTCCGTGCCCGATGTTCAACCAATAGCCAATCCCGTGCGCCGGAATTCGTCTTCAAGACGTTCAGCCAAACAGCGAAATGGTGCCCCGAAGTGGACGTTATTTGTCCACCACTCCGATCGGCAGATCGGCACGGCGCTGACTTAGCGCTTCAAAGCAGTGACGTATTCTTCGCGGATGCTTGGCGCGCGATCTTTCGTCGGGTTTCTTCTCATCACGGACCCGGCCCGTGCAAAGCGGTTCTACGGCGAGCTGCTGGGCCTGCCGCTAATCCATGAAGACGATTTCGCGATTGTCATGGACGCAGGCGGCACTCCGCTCCGCCTCTCGATCGTCGCGGAGGTGCCGGAACCGTCGGGCACGAGCGCTGGTTGGCTCGTCCAGGACGTCAACACGGCAGCGCGTGCGCTTGCTACTGCAGGTATCGAGTTCGAGCGGTTCCCCGGAATGGACCAGGACTCCGACGGTGTGTGGCGACCCTCTCCAGACGGTCCGCGTGTCGCCTGGTTTCGAGACCCCGATGGCAACCGGCTTTCGCTGACGAACGAGCCCTGACACTTCGAGCCGACGAGCAAAACCAGATCGGCTTATACACCGTTCTAGTACTAGGTCAGCTCGTTGATCGACTGTCGTTCAATGAGCTGCCATAGACGGCTGATCGCCAGCTCGGATCCGCTGTTCGGCGCTATTGCGCTCGGGCCTTCATCACATTGTCGGGCACGACGCGGTGGTAGAGACGGAAGCCTTCGGCCTCAGCTTCAAAGCCAAGCGATGTGTACAGCTCATGGCCTCCGTCGTCGGAGTGCCGCTTGTGCGAGAGCAGCTGAATCTTGTTGCAGCCTGCGGCGGCGGTATCGCCGAGAATTCGACGCATTAGGAGGGTCGCGACTCCTTTGCGACGATGGTCCAGGGCCACTACAACAGCCTCGACGAGCGCCGACGGTGCACACTGGTAGGTGAGGTTCGGCAACACAAGAACCGTCGCTGTGCCGACCGCCGAACCGTCGCACTCTGCGATGTACACCGTGAGGTCCGGCGTATTCATCATTCGGTCCCAGGTACTCTCCTGGATGGGTGTTGCGAACTGCGGCGCTAAGGCTGACGCTGATGTGCTCAATTGTGCATGGACCTCGAGGACTGCCAATAGGTCGCTCGGATCGCATGCCCGTATCGTCACTTCACGAGGCATGAGCTACCAACATCATTCCGCGCATAGTGCCCAGTCCCGCACGCCGACGCAAGAGCGATCACGCAAGCCTGATCAACTAGCGCAGATCGGCAGTTATGCGACTGGACGTGAACGAGTTCTGTGCTCTGTGTAAGCGATCAGAAGCGCGGAACGTCTGTGCGCTCACACAGACCTCGGACAACGCACCATCGGCAGTTATGCGTTACCTGATATGCCGGTCGGGGTAGTCATTGGCCCACCAGCCGTGCCCAAGGCCGCAGGTGTCGAGATCTTCGTGCACGGCATCGAAAGCGACATCGACCGAGATGTGGTTGTGTCGTGCCCGGTGGAATCGCAAGGCAAAAGTGTTGTCGCGTCCGACGAGGTGGTCCATAGGCCCATCCGCGATACACCACACGGCCCCACGATGGTCGCGGGCGGTGTGCAGCGCGGCCAAGATCATCCGAAAGTACTCCTCGTCGGAGAGTTGGTCCCCGTCGAAGCCGGCCAAGTCGACCCATTCGTCGTCATCGTGAGCGACTTCGACGAACCGGGCATCTTCGCCCGCGTACATTGCGTTGAGATGTGCGATGTTCCGACGTGCGTACCGGCGACCGAGTTCTTCCACGCCGATCGAGTCGATGCGTTGGCGGACTTCCGCATCGGTGAGGGACGATCGGTCCATCTGACAAGGCTTGCTCGCATTCCGGCCTCACGCAACCCGAATTGCGACGCCGATCGCCAGATATCGCGCGGCAACTCAGTCGTCGCCAGTTCGGAACAGACGCCAACACACGACGAACCAGCGCGCGATCGGACTCACACGGCGACTGGCGCGACCGCCGACACGGGCGAGGTGTGAGTCGCATGTCGCGCAGCTACGCGCGATCAGACTCACAGCATCGCTGGCGACGCGCGCCGCGTAGTCGGCGACGCTTGCGGCGCGAGCCGGCGTCTGCCGATCGGTGTCCTGGACAGCCGACTCGTGATCGGGCAGTCTGGGCGGGTGATTCGCTACGGCTTCGGGTCGTCGAGACTTCTGCGATGACGGCCGCGCGCCGCTACGAGGGGAAAGTTTTCGACAGTGGCCGGTGGGTTGGCTTCGAGCTTCGCCCCGGCGACATCGTCATCAGTACGCCGCCGAAGTGCGGGACGACGTGGACGCAGATGATCTGTGCGCTGCTGATATTCCAGGAGCCGGAACTGCCGCTGCCGCTGGACACGCTGTCGCCGTGGATCGACATGGTGACGCGCTCCCGTACGGAACTGTTCGCCGAACTGGACGCCCAGACGCACCGCCGGTTCATCAAGACCCACACACCGCTTGACGGCATTCCCAACGATCCGTCGGTCACGTACATCTGCATCGGGCGCGACCCGCGAGATGTGGCGCTGTCGATAGACCGTCACATCGACAACATGGACGTCGGGGCGTTCCTCGAGACGCGCGAGCGGGCGGCAGCGATTGACGGCGTCGAACTCGAGCCGTTGGCTGAACCGCGGCCGCGCCCCGTTGGCGACGGGGACCGCTTCTGGCAGTGGGTCGACGACGAGACGCCTTCAACGCATTCGGGCGGGGTGTCGCTCCGGTTCACCATCGAACACCTGCAGACGTTCAGGGACGCCGCCGACGATCTCGACGTGGTGTTCTTGCACTTCGATGAACTGAAGGCCGATCTGGAGGGGCAGATGCGGCAGTTGGCTGCGCACCTCAAAATCGAGGTCGCCGAGGGTCTATGGCCCCGCCTGGTCGAGGCGGCAACGTTCGAGTCGATGCGCAGTAGGGCGGACATGACGGTGCCCTGCGGTGGTCGGGACCATTGGATCGACCCCACCGCGTTCTTCAGCCGCGGAACGAGCGGCCAGTGGCGTGACCTCCTCGACGATGCCGACCTCGCCCGGTACGCGGAACGCGTGCGGGCGCTCGCGTCCGATGACCTGGTGGCGTGGTTGCACCGCGAGCCGATCGACTGAATCCCGCTTCGCCGGCCGCATCTCTGACAGCGCCTCACGAAATCCGGTTGGCGAACGTCTACTGGGCATGACAGCATCCCGCGAAGCCACCGTTGCACGACCAAAGAATCTGACTACTCCGCAACTCGCGATGGTGCAACGCGTTTGGCAGATCGCCGGTTGGCCGCCCGTGTCGGGCTACGGAATCGTCGCGCTCGCGGCCACCGTCGCGGCCGACGGCACGCTCACCGAAACGTTGGCTGCCGTTGACTTCGACGACGCGAGCTCAGTTGCGAATGCCGTGAGGGCACTGCGTGATTCTCGTGCGCGCACGTGGCGATAACTTCACGGCCCAGGTCTCGGTCGCTCAATATCTGCCGCTCAGCGCTAGGCGACAGCAGTCTCGAGGAGGGTGAAGTTCTTGCTGTCTGAATCGACCTCTGCCGCGATGCCGAGGGGCAGAATCCATTGCGGGTCGGTGTGGCCGAAATCCATGTTGGTCACGATGTTCACCTGGTGACCGCCGAACTGGCCGATCACTGTGTCTAGCACTGCGGCGTCCAGGGCTGCGTTCTCTTCGTCGGTGTAACCCCGTGCCCGGCCGATCAACAGAGCCGAAACGTGGTTGAACACTCCCTGCACGCCGTAGTTGAAAAGCCATGCGCGGACCTGGTCGACGGACGGCTTGTCCTCTGACGTCTCGAGAAAGAGGATTCGGTCGTTCCAGAAGTCCTCGTCTGGCCAGTACCGCGTCCCTTTCACGTACTCGAGCACTTCCATGCATCCACCGAACAGGCGTCCGCGACGTACGCCCGCGGCATTCAGCCAATGCCATCCGTCGAGTCGTCGGAGAGGTCCGATCGCGGATGCGTTGCCGTTGTTCCAGTCAGGATATGAGTCCGCCCACGCGGGATAGGGAAGGTATTGGAACGAAGGCGACGGCTCGAAAAGCATCGAATGGATATGCGCCTCGGCCTCAGGGAAGTTCCCAATCTGAGCGAGGCCGGCCATCACAGACGGCCCGTTGAAGGACACCATTCCGAGTTGATGGCAGTACACGAGTTGCGTCGTGGTGTCTGAGTAGCCCATGAAGATCTTGGGATTCACTCGGATCGTCTCAGGGTCCAGATGCTCCAGGATGCGCGCCGAGTCGTTCCCACCAATGGTCGCAATGATCGCCGATATCGACGGGTCGGCGAACGCCGCGTTCAGGTCGTGCGCTCGGGCGCGCGGGTCGGCAGCGAGTCTCGACGGCGAAGTTCGTGTCGTCGGATACTCCCTGACCTGAAGGCCGAAGCGCTCCTTGAGCGTTCGCACGCCAGCCTCGAACACGTGCGGATATTCGTGCGGCCCACCCCACGAGGTCGACAGCACCGCCACACACGCACCCTCGATGAGGCGCGCCGGCTTCCTGTACTCGTAGCTGTGAAGCCCCATCGCAGACAAGTATCACTCAGACAGCCCGGCACCCCAGACGATGTTACGTGACCACGCGCATGCTGAACTGCCAGCGCATAGCTGCCGATCTCGCGCCGCCGGGAACGAACTGGGCAGCGCCAAGTCGCTACGTAACGTTCTGGGGCTGCCCGGTTGGACTCGCGGCGCTCGACGATGTTCGTCGCCACGCCGATATGCCGGCCTGGCGTCAGTGAACGATCGTCGCCGCATGCTCATGGCAACGCGGCGCAGATTCCCTCGGGTTGCAAATAACGGGGATCGCCGACCCAGGCGCCGGTGGCCCACTTGTCGGGCGGTGCCGGCGTGAAGTCCTGGAACCGGTCGCGCAGTTGGCCCGTCAACCAGATCGCGAACATCGCCGCGCCGGAGGGACAGATGTGCACACCGTCGGGCTTGCGTTCGGGAACCTTGTCGCCGTTGACGTCTTGGACGAACACCGGTCCCCACACACCATCGCTGTCGAGCACCATCACATCACCGGGATGCCGATCGGCGATCTGGTGCATGATCACCGGAATGGCGCCGAGATGTTCGGGGTCCTGGTGATCTGCACGCAACGGCAAGATGGTGATGAACGCCAGTCGCGATCCTTGGGCGAGCACGAGATCGGTGAACTGTTCGTATGCGGCGCGTTGCGCGTCAGCCGTGCCGGAGTCCCACAGCGATCCTTGATACAACACGAGGTCGGGTTTGAAGTCGACGACCATCTTGTCGATCTCTGCCGTCGATTTGTAGCGAGTGTCCAGCAGCCCGGCGCCGGGCGACACGTAGCCGCCGATCGAGATTCCTCCGGCGTACATCGCTGATGCGACCGCGGGCCACTCGTCGAACGCCATCGAATCACCCACCATCAGCACCCGTGAGATCGGCGGCAGCAACGGTGCCGCGGTGGTCGTGGTCGGCGGAAGGGTCGTGCTCGGGGCAGTCGGGATCGGTGTGACGGTCGCGTCAACGGCAGCGCTCGTCGGGACCGGCGCACCCGATGTCGCGGGAGCCGCGACCACAGTCGTGGACGCGAACTGATCGAGCGAGAACGCGGCCGGCGCTGTCTCGGGGCGAGGCACCACGACCCAGAACAACGCAACCGCCAACGACACGCCGGCAAGCGTCACGATGCCCCTGCGACCGCGGGCCCAACGTGCCCTGAATCGAACCGGGTCCTCGACCACGACCTTCGAGATCGCTGCCGCGGCGAACGACACAACGAACCGCAGCGTCAACAACGACCAGCCCGACATGCCGGTGCGGCTCTCCGACAACAGCGCGAACACGGGCCAGTGCCAGAGGTAGAGGCTGTACGACAAGACGCCGGTCATGCGCAACGGAGCGCACCCGATCCAGCGCGACACCGATGCCGCTGGCCGCGATGCGCACCCCGCGACAAGGACAGCGGAAAGCAGCGAGTGGGCGAAAAGACCGCCGCGGAACAACCACGTCGACGACGGCCCGTCGACCAAGAACCACGAGGATCCGATGACGAGAGCAACACACACCGCAGTCGAGGAGAAGGCCGTCCCGAGTATCGACGCAACCCTCGCGACGCCGGAACGGAAGGGCGCGGTCGCGAACAGCGCGCCCAACAGCAACCCGCTCGCTCGCGTGTCGGTGCCGATGTAGACGCGTGTCGGGTCGCCACCGTTGAACAACGCAATCATCAGCCACAACGAGGCGAGCGAGCCGACGATGCACGTGGCGATCACCGTCCGATGCACGTTGCGGCTTCGCCAGGCGATCACGCCGACGACCAACGGCCACACGAGATAGAACTGCTCTTCGATCGCCAGGCTCCACAGATGACCGAACATCCTCGGCAACTCGAACGACGCCCAGTAGTCGCGATGCCCGGCGATCGCATGCCAGTTGGCGAGGTACGCCTGCGCCCACGGCCCGTCGTCGAGCGTCGCGGCGCGTTCGGGCACGCTGGCAAAGATCACCGTGATGACCGTGACCGCGAC
Organism: Ilumatobacteraceae bacterium; assembly: GCA_036403055.1. GTDB lineage: Bacteria > Actinomycetota > Acidimicrobiia > Acidimicrobiales > Ilumatobacteraceae > JAENVT01. The sequence goes on from DASWRR010000326.1 coordinate 17,762, forward strand.
CATCAGGAAGAGGACGGCCGGCAGCAGCCGGCGGAACCTGCGGCCCCAGAACGCGATCACATCGACGCCGCCGCGGGCGTCGATCTCCGCGAGCAGCAGCGAGGTGATGAGGAAGCCCGACAACGCGAAGAACAGATCGACGCCGAGGAAGCCGCCGCGCAGCTTGCCGGCGTGGAAGAACAGCACGGCGATCACGGCAAGACCGCGCAGGCCGTCGAGCGCGGCGATGTGGGCGCGACCTGCGTGCCCGAGTGCGACCGGTTGCGCTGGAGCCGCAGTCGAAAGGACCATCTACGACCGCTGCGCGACGACCAGCAACGACTGACCGATCGGCGGCCTGACGAAGCGTTCAACCCGGCGGATCACGGGAATGAAGAAGCGGTCGTGCACCGATGCGAGGCGACCCGACGTCGGCGCCCGTCCGAGCACGCGCACGATCAACCACCATGCGACGAAGCCCGGCATGTTGGTGTACTTCGCGGTCACCTGTTGGAACCCCACCTTGTGCACGAGCGCGAGCAGATCGTTGCGGCGATACCTCCGGTAGTGCCCGATGCGATGGTCGAACTTGCCGTACAGCGCTTCGAACGCCGGGACCCACAAGACCATCTTGCCGCCGGGCGCGAGCGCCTCGTAGATGTCGCCGAGGGCTTGATGATCGTCAGCGATGTGCTCGAGCACGTTGAGGAGCACGACCGTGTCGTACGAACCCGGCGCGGCCGCGCCGTCCAGTCGTGCGGTGATCACGACGACGTTGGGTAAGTCCTTCAGGCGGTCACGCAGTTCGAGGCTGTGCGCCTGCGACGGCTCGAGCGCGGTGAGGTGCCCATGTTCGGCGAAGAAGCGAGAGTACGTACCACGACCGGCGCCGACTTCGAGTATCCGGCCGCTGACGTGAGGGCCGATCAGTTCGAGGATCCACGCCGAGTAGTTCTTCGCCTGTTCGAGGTCCTCGAGCACGTCGAGAAGGTCATGGTCGGCCGCCTCGAACGCCGCGGGACTGCGGTCACCGTGGCGAGAACGTCGCATCACAGACCGCGACGAAAGCGGTCGCCGACCCTCGAGTAACGGACGATGCAGTACAGCGCTCGAATCGCGTCGCGGCCGCCGATCTTCTTGCCGTCGGCGTACGTCCGGCCCGAGTAGGAGATGCCCACCTCGTAGATCCTCCATCCGCCCTTCGCCACCTTGGCGGTGATCTCGGGCTCGAACCCGAAACGATCCTCCTCGATCATGATCGATTCGATGACCTCGCGACGAAACATCTTGTAGCAGGTCTCCATGTCCGTCAGGTTGAGACCGGTGAACATGTTGGAGGCGAGAGTCAGCAGCCGGTTGCCCATCGCATGCCAGAAGTACAGAACGCGGTGCGGACGGCCGGACAGGAACCGTGACCCGAACACGACATCGGCCTTGTCGTCGAGCATCGGTGGCAGGAGATCGCCGAACTCGTTCGGGTCGTACTCGAGGTCGGCGTCCTGCACGATCACGAAGTCGGACGTCGCGTGCGCGAACCCCGTGCGCAGCGCAGCGCCCTTCCCGCGATTCTGCTCGTGCAGCACCACTCGCACCGTCGAATCGTCGATGTCGGCGAGGATCTGCCGCGTGTCGTCGGTCGAGCCGTCGTCGACGACGATGATCTCGCGTACCCATGGCGAATCGGCCACCTGCTTCAGCAGCGTGAGGATAGTGCGCTGCTCGTTGTAGCAGGGCACGACCACCGACAGACAGGGTCGCGGGTCGTGGGACACGAACCTTTACGTTACTTCGTCGGGCTCGCGGGCCGGACAATCGTCGGCCAGCGTCGACACGAGCAACAACGCCACGACGAGGAGACCGGGGCGATGCAGATCGTCGAACGCTGCAGGCCACGACGGGTTCGCCACGAGGCGATAGCGGATCTGTCGACGGATGATCACAGCAGCGACGCCGGCGACCAACGCGACGGAGGCAACTCCGGCCACGATCGGTCGGCGCACGGCGACGATGACGAGGCCCGCGACTGCAGCGACCAACGCGTAGGACGGAGCGATCGTCAGCGCGCTCAACACGACGAGTGCGCCGGCCGCGACGAGCGCCGGCCGTCGACCGATCTTCACCGGCGGCCATTGCAGGACGGGGGGTGACGGTTCCGGAACATCGACGCGCTTGCGGTCGAGGCAGATCAGCACGAGACAGGCGAGCACGACGAGCGCGGCCAGCAGCATGCCGATCCACATCGTTCCCTGCGGAGTCCACGTCATGGTCACCGTGACCGGCGTCGTCGAGCCCGGCAGGCGCCAACCGTTGAAGCCGCCGGAGACCGGCCGCGGCGGCCCGAGGTCCTTGCCTGCGAGCGTCGCCTTCCAGCCGTCGTTGAACCCCTCGCCGAGGATCAGCCAGCACCCCGTCGGGCAGTTGCTGACCGTCGCCGTCCGACGAGTCCGTTCGCGTCTGACATCGACGGTCGGTGCCGGCGCCGCGCCGACCTCCGATGGTGGCGGCCCGCTCTGCAGCACGATCCGATCGACGTCGATGCCCGTCGCAAGACCCGGCGCGGTCGAGATTCGATGGTCACCCGCCGCGAGGGCGATTGTCCCGCCGGTGCACGGTTCGACATCGACTGCAGCTCCCGCCAGCAGTTGCGTCATCGAGTCGTGGCCGACGGTCACCGGCAGCGGAGCGCCGTCGACCTCGACCAGATCGGTGCGGCACTCGGGCGGCGCATCAACCGGCTGCACTGCTGCGATCGACGGCGATTGGATCTCACTGATGGCGACAGGGAGGACGGTCGTCTCGCCATACCGGCGGTCGACGGTCGTCCGCGGCGTGATCGCGGCGACGGTCAACGTCAACGAATCCGCGGTCGCTGCGGGGAACGCGATGGTGCTGCGACCTTGCGCATCCGGCGGCGGTACGTCGACCGTCGTCGAAACGCCAGCGATCGCAACCGAGACGGTGGTGATGACGCTGTGCGACTCGTCGGCCGGTTGCGTCAACGTGATGGATGACGTCGGTTGCGACGACGTGAGCGGGATGGTGAGCGCGGACCCGACGACGTCGGAGAACGGTGACGTCCACATCGTCGTGAGGTCGCCATCGACCGCGTGGACCGCGGTCGAGCCTGCGTCGCCGGTGAGCCTTCGGTTGGAGGTCGCCGTGCGAACACCGGCGAACGCGTCGAGCGCGTCGTCGGATGCACGATCGTTGCGCCGCAGTGTGATGCGCGCAGTGACGGCACGGTCAACCGACAACGTGAACTCGCGATTCATCCGCGGTTCAGGATCGCTTCGCCATCTGTTCAGCGGGTCCGTGCGCAGACGCGTCAGCACGATGTCGAGCGGCGTGTCAGGAGACGCGTCCACGGCATCGCGCGGCAGACGGACGACCTCCGGGTGGGAGCCCAGGCCGAGCTCGGCGAACCCGACGGCCGACGGGCCTGCGTCGGACGCACCGGGTCGGTCGACGACCGCCAGGATGGTGATGCGAGCCGACGTTGCTCCAGCCGGCACATCAATGCGTTGCCCTGATCCCGCCAACGACTCCGCACCGAGCTCGACGTCCTGCGCGGCGCCGTTGTCGAACTCGACGCGAACCGCCGTGATCATCCGCGACGCGCCGGGTTGCTGCGACTGCAGCAACGACAGGTTGCCGACATCCCCCGTCACCTCGATCCTCTGGCCGACGGGATCGAACCGGTCGGCGACCAACCATGCGGTTGACGGATCGCCGTCGACTGCCATCGCCGGGCGATCCTCCGGCCGGTAGGCGAACGGTTCGCCGTAGCCAGTCGCCCTGACATCGAGGCCCTCGATCGTCGCGGTCGTCTGATGCGTGGCTGATTGATCCGCGAACACAGGCAGGCGCTGATCGGCCGTGTCCGGCGTCAGCACGTCGGTCGCCGGCCCGCCGGTCTCGGTGAAGCCGACGACATCCTGCGTGCCCCGCCACTGGTGAGCCCGATCCCGATTCGAGTCGGTCAGCACGACGAGATCCGGAGTGAGGTTGTCGCTCGGTCGCAGATCTCCGGCATAGAACACGGCCTCGTCGCCGTTGAGCAGACCTGCCGCCGATGCGTCGACGATGCCGTCCCCGCTGCCCGAGAGAACGACGACACGCGATGCGGCTCGTACCATCGCCACCGGACGTTCGACGTTGACGAGCTCCACCGGCGGTAACGGTGCGCCGATCGCCTTGTTGCTCAGCGCTGTCTCGTCGACCATTGCGAGCGCCGGAACATTTGGCGTCGGAGCACCGAAGGACGTCGGCTGGTCGAGCCCTTCCGGCTTCGCGGCGAACAACTCGTTGGTCAGCTCCGGGCGCGGTGTTCGGAACCGCTCGAACGCCATGTCGTTGCTGACCCATATGGTGTCGGCGCCGAAGAACCGGGCCACCGGCGCGATCGACGACGGATCGAGAACGTTCGTCTGGGCGCGATCATCGAGGGCATAGAGGAGATCCATCGCGGCGGGGGATCCGAGGGGGAGTAGGTCGCGTGTGATCAACGGCTTGCGTGTCATCCCGGGCAGCGGGGGATCGACGGTGAACCCCCATCGAAACGCGCCGAACTCCGCGCCGGGCAGTTGCATCACCCTGTGCTCCATCGAGCCGGCGTCGAGTGCTGCCGCCGCCTCTCGCCACGCGGCGGGCGGATTCTGATCACGTTCCAGCGCGGGGTCGACGAAGCCGCCGTCGAACAGCGCCGGGAGGTTGAGGATCGCGAACAGCACGACGGCGGCCGGGACGAGTAGCCGCAGCCGTGGTCGTCGTCGCCCAATGATCGCGGCGCCCACCGTTGCGAGCGCACCGGCGCCGAGGGCCAGACCGAAGTTGCTCAGCGGCAACGCTCGGGTGCTGCTCCGCATCGCCAGGGACAACGTCGAGCGCGACGACGTCGCCAACTTCGACATCAACGGTGATGGATGATCGATCGGATGCACGCCGACGGCCAGGACGATGCCGGTGAACACGAGCATTGCGGCGTAGCGCCGTTGAGTCCATCGAGTCAGCGCGATGCCGGCAACGCAGCACAGCAGCAAGGCGAACCCGATCGCGATGATCCGTCCCGATTCGAGGTAGTTCGCCGACGCGCTCGTGGCGAACCCGGCGGGATCGCGGATGTAGAACAACCAGTACCCGAGGCCACGCAGCGTCTCGGTGCTGACCGACGTGAACGACACCGCTTCGAGCGTCTCCGAATACGACAGCACGTCCGCGCCGTGCCGGCTCTGCACCAACAACATCGCGATCCACCACAGCGACACGCCGAGACTGAGCGCGCCGATCCGCAGGGACGTCACGAACGCTCGTCGCCAGGAGATCGAACGCTGCCACGCGGCGTGCAACAACCACAGAATCGGCGCGGGTGCGATCATCGCGAGCGCCGTCGCGTTCGGTGAGCCGACGGTGAGGATCACCAGTGCGAAGATCGCTGGATCACGCCAACGCGATCGCGTTGCCGACCGAATTGTCAACCCGACCAACCACCCGACGGACGCCCATGGCAGCAACATCAGCGACGTGCGTGAGAGGTACGGAAGGATGTACGGCGACAGCTGGTACACGAACGCCGCGGTGATCGCGCCGACCCCAGCGAGGCCGAGTTGGCGGGCGGCCCAGCGAACACCGAGTCCACCGGCGAACAGCACCGTCGCGATCCACAGCCGATGGGCGATCCAATCAGGCGCGTGCAGTTGCTCGAACAC
>DASWRR010000327.1:0-3331 GCA_036403055.1 Ilumatobacteraceae bacterium
TGAGACCGCCGGCAGGGCTGTACGCGCTGAGGATCGCGGGGAACTCGCCCCAGAAGCCGGCGAGACCGGGAAGGCCGAGCGATGCCATCGCGCAGAAGCCGAGGATCCAGCCGAGCCTCGGCATCTGCTTGAGCATTCCGCTGAGCCGGCTGATCTGCAGCGTGTGGTACCGCTCCTTCACCGAACCGGCGAGGAAGAACAGCATTCCGGTGATGAGACCGTGAGCGACCATGCCGAAGATCGCGGCGTCGATGCCGAGCGTCGTCAGCGTCGAGATGCCGAGCATCACGAAGCCCATGTGAGCCACTGACGAGAACGCGATCAGTCGCTTCATGTCGGTCTGGGCAAGGCAACCGAGCGCGCCATAGATGATCCCGATCACCGCCAGGATGCCGATGACCGGAGCCCATTTCACTGCGGCTTGGGGCAGGAACGGCAACGCGATCCGGACGAAGCCGTACGTGCCCAGCTTCAACAGGATCGCGGCGAGGATCACCGAGCCCTGCGTCGGCGCTTCGGTGTGCGCGTCGGGCAGCCAGGTGTGGAACGGGAACATCGGCACCTTGACCGCGAACCCGATGAACATCCCGGCGAAGATCCAGATCGCGGTGTTCTTCGCGACGCCACCGCCGTTCTGCAGGAACCACTGGAACTTGAAGCTGGCGAGCTCTGGGGTCGCGCTGTTGTTCTTGGTGATGACGAAGAGCGCGATGAAGGACACCAGCATCAGCGCCGATCCGAACATCGTGTAGAGGAAGAACTTCAGCGACGCGTACTGCCGGTTGTCGCCGCCCCACACACCGATCATGAAGTACATCGGCAGCAGCACGAGCTCGAAGAACACGAAGAACAGGATCAGGTCCTGGGCCACGAACGTGCCGGCCATCCCGGTCTGCAACACCAGCATCAAGATGAAGAACGCCTTCGGATTGCCGGGCGCCGGAACGTGGTCCCACGAGTAGATCATCACGAGCAGCGTGATCACCATCGACAGGATGTAGAGCGGCAGGCTGATGCCGTCGAGGCCGACGGTGTACGTCGCCTTGATCGGCTTGATCCAGTTGTTCGTCGTGAAGAACTGCTGCTTGGCGCTCTGTCCATAGTCGAACTTGCCGAGCGTGTAAAAGCCGACCAGCAACGTCGCCGCGGCGGTCACGATCGCCGTGCCCTTGACCAAGGCCTCTTCTCGCTTGGGGATGAACAGCATCACCAGCACGCCCACCAGCGGCAAGAACGTGCCGAGGCTCAGCAGCCATTGTTCGTTTTGGAGTACTTCCATTGGTTCCTCTAGCTGTTGACGAGTACGAGTACGAGCGCACCGACGGCTGCACTACCGAACAGCAGCGCTCCGTAAAGGCTGACCTTGCCTGACTGCACCGGCTGCAACGCCCCGCCGGTGCCACGGGCCACGGCACCACTGCCGTTGACCGCGCCGTCGACCAACCGCTGGTCGACATTCTTGTAGATCCAGTCGCTCGATCGGCGACCGCCGATGCCGACCGCGTTGACGATGCCATCGAGCACGTGCTGGTTCGTCCAGTACGCGGCCGCGGCGATCGGGTGGGCGATGCCGTGGACGATGACCTTCTCGTACAGGTAGTCGAGGTAGTACTTGTTGACCAAGAAGCTGTAGCCGGCGCGCAGCACCGGGTTGCGGCGCGTCAGGCCTTTCAACTTCGAATCAGCCGTGCCGAACACCTGCTTGCAGATCGCCAGACTGACGAGGAAACCGGCGAGGACGAGCGCGATCGACGGAAGTGCCTTGACCCACGAGAACGCCGCGGCCTCCGGTATGCCACCCTCACCGATCGGCAGACCGATCGACGACTCCATCCACCGCTCGAACAGATGGATCTTGAACGGTGCGGCGTTGATGTAACCGGCAACGACCGCGAGGAAAGCGAGGATCATCAGCGGGACGACGAGGAGGCCGGGAGAATCGGTCTTCGCAAACGGCAGCGGCGCGCTGTGCACCGGCTCGGGATCTTCGAGGTCGTGGGCATCGTGCGTGTCGTGCGCGTCGTGGGTGACGTGCTCGACGGAGTGACCATGCGATGCCTCGGCATGCACGAAGTGGGCCGCGGCGCCGCGCGGCTCGCCGAAGAAGGTGAGGTAGGTCGCCCTGGTCATGTACGCGGTCGTCATGAACGCGCCGATCAACCCGACCACCATGAACACGGTGTAGTGGAAGTGCCCGGCGGAGTCGATGATCTCGTCCTTGGAGAAGAAGCCGCTGAAGAACGGGACACCGCACAACGCGGCCGTCGAGAGGACCCACGTGATGAACGTGATCGGCATCTTGCGCGCCAACCCGCCCATGTCCTTCTTCATGTCGAAGCTGTGGTGGCTCGCAGTGTGCGACACCGAACCGGCGCACAGGAACAGGCAGCACTTGAAGAACGCGTGCGTGAAGATGTGGAAGACGGCCGGCATCCACGCGCCGACGCCGAGCCCCATCATCATGTAACCCAGCTGGCTGACGGTCGAATACGCGAGGACGCGCTTGATGTCGTTCTGGACGAACGCCAACGCGGCCGCGATCAGCACCGTGATGCCGCCGATCACCGCGATCAGGTTGAAGTGTTGACCGGCGACGTTGATCATCAAGCCGGCGTGGAACACCGGGTACAACCGCGCCACGAGGAAGACGCCGGCGACAACCATCGTCGACGAGTGCAACAGAGAGCTGACGGGCGTGGGACCGGCCATCGCGTCCGGCAGCCATGTGTGCAGCGGGAACTGACCGCTCTTGCCGATGCAGGCGATGAACAGTGCAACAGCGGCCCACAGCAGGACCGTGTGGCTCGTCGCCGGGTTGTTGGCCCATGCATGCAGACCACGAATCGTGAAGGTTCCGGAAGCGCCAAACATGATCGCGGTGCCGACCATCAGACCGATGTCGCCGACACGAACCGTCAGGAACGCCTTCAGTGCGGCACGAGAGTTCGACTCCTCCTCCCACCAATGGCCGATCAAGAGGAACGAGCACAAGCCCATGATCTCCCAGCCGAGGATGAGCTGGACCATGTTCTCGGCAAGCACCATCGTCAACATGCCGGCGCTGAACAACGTCAACGAGGCAAAGAAGTGCGTGTAGCGGCGATCACCCCGCACATATTCGAGCGAGTAGATCTGAACGAGTGTGGAGATGAACGTGACGAGCAGCAGCAACATGACTGCCAGGCCGTCGATGTGCTCTCCTAGTCCGAACGGCGCCCCACGAATCTGCCACCACGTCCACGTCTTGATCACGGGCGCGGCCTCGGCGACGCCGCGCACGCGATGGATCCACTGGTACGCCGTACCGATGGCGATGACGAGTGCGGCGACC
>DASWRR010000328.1:0-2952 GCA_036403055.1 Ilumatobacteraceae bacterium
CTAGCGGCTCGCCGGACGTCCGGATCATGGCAATGTTTTCTCAAGACGGTCGCCGAGCGTGCCGATGGGTTTTGCGTGGCGGACGTAGATCTCTTTCCCGACGAGGCCGAATTCAGTCCTCGACCTGCATGGCGTGTCATCGAAGCGGCGCGTCGTCAGTACCTCACTGGCGAGCTGATGTTGTCGACGACACCGCCGACGCGTGTGTATCTGCGAGACGGTTTCGTGTACTTCGCGGAGCGGACATCGGATGGTTCGCTGCCGATTCGGTTGATGATGGAGGGCGTGATCACACGCGACCAGATGCAACGCGGCACTGTGATCGTCAATGGCGTCGAGCACGCCGGTCGGATGTTCGACGCAGACCCGACGATCGATCGCGCCTCGGTCGAGCTGTGCACCGAGTTGTTCACCGACGACGTGATGGTCTCGGTGGCGAACGAAGTTGTCGACCGCTACGAGCTGACGTTGTACCGCCGCCACTCGAGCGGCATCGACCGTTGGTATCCGCACACCGTCCCGGTCGTTGGTCGCCAAGAGCAGCCTGTCGCCGAAGTCGCAGCTCAGGTGGAAGAAATCGCTGAGCCCGAGGCCGCGGAGAAGCCGAAGGCGAAGCCCGAGGTCCACACCCCTGCGCCCGTGCAGCCGAGGAACAATCTCAACGCACCGCCGATCACTCAAGCAGTGCCGATCACGCCACGGGCAACGCCCGCCGTCCCGCCGCCACCGCCCATCACGCAGGTGATGCCGGTGACGTCGCAGATGCCGGTGACCTCGCAGATGCCCGCGCCGACGACGCAGATCCCCGTGACTCCGCCGCCAGCAAGCTCCGAGGTCGACGCGACGGTGATCGCCGACGAGGTCGCCGAGGCCATCAAGCGTGCGTTCGCGGGAATGGGCTCCGACTTCTGATCGCGCTTGCGGCGAACGAGTGCTTCCGTCCCCCCGGGCGGTCGACCAACACTCGGACGAGCCCGAGCGAGCGGCAACCACTCGGACGGCGTTAGGTTCGGCGGCTGGCGAAGAACGATCGCAGTTGCGAGCCGGCTGCGTGTTCGAGCACGCCTGAAGTGACGGGCGGCCGGTGGTTCAACCGTGGGTCGCTGCAGACCTCGTAGAGGCTCACGACGGCACCCGCCTTCGGATCGGTCGCGCCGAAGACGACACGTCCGATGCGGGCGTTGACCAACGCGCCGGCGCACATCACGCACGGCTCCAGCGTGACGTACAGCGTGCAGTCGAGCAGGCGCCAGTGGCCGACGATGTGCGCGGCGTCGCGGATCGCCAGCACTTCCGCATGAGCCGTCGGGTCGCCCCTCAGCTCACGCTCGTTGTGGCGCGCCGCGATCACGACCCCGTCGCGCACGACGACTGCGCCGACGGGAACGTCGTCGTGAACGGTGGCCGCGGCAGCCTCGGCGAGCGCCACTCGCATCGCATCCTCGTCGGTCATCGCCGTCACAGCGGAGGGGGTGGGATTCGAACCCACGGAGGGTTGCCCCTCACACGCTTTCCAAGCGTGCCGATTCGGCCGCTCTCGCACCCCTCCTGGGAGAAGGGAAGGGTAGCGGTCACGCTAGGATTGCGACACCGAACTTTGGCACCCGCCGGGTGAGGTGACGGTCGGGCCCTGTGCGACGAGCGTCCGGGAATCAGGTCAGGACCGGGAGGTAGCAGCCTTCAACGGTAACGCTTGTGTGCCGCAGGCAGCCTGGCCGCCACCTCAGTCGGCGGGTGCCAGTCGGGCAGCAAGACGCTCGGCGCGCTCGACCAAGTGTGGTGCACCCAAACGCTCGGCGACTCCGGCGAATCCTTCAGTGGGCCCTTGCCACCGCCAATCGTCGACCTCGCCCACTTCCACGTCGGTCTCGATCGTCGCGATTCGTCGGAACAGCAGCGCGAGCTCGAGATTGTCGCGCAGGGTGACGGCGAGCTTGTCGGCACCTCTCAGCGCGGGCAAACCCCAGTCGCGCGACGATGCCGGGACGTCGATGATCGAGCCGAACTTGGCGAGCACGGCGGAAGCGCTCTTGGCCCCCCAGCCGGCGAGTCCCGGGTACCCGTCGGCGGTGTCGCCGACCAGCGCGAGGTAGTCGGCGATCGAGGCCGGGCCGACGCCGAACTTGGCGGTGACGGCCGCCTCGTCGAGGATCTCGCCCTTGCGTCGATCGAACTGCACGACGCGCGATCCGCGGACGCATTGACCAAGGTCCTTGTCCGGCGTCACGATCATCGCTTGGGTCACGCGTGGGTCGCGATCGGCGACCGCGGCCGCTGCGCCGAGGGCGTCGTCGGCCTCGTACTCGACCATCGCCCAGGTGGTGAAACCAGCGCTGACCAGCGCTTCCTCCATCATCGGGATCTGCTCGAGGAGCACCGGATCCATGCCGGCGCTGGTCTTGTAGCCGGGCCACATGTCGTTGCGAAAGCTTTCGATCACGTGATCACTCGCGACCCCGATGTGGGTCGCGCCTTCGCTGACGAGTTGCAACGTGGAGGCCACCACGCCGATCGTCGCGGCGAACGGAACGGGCTCCGTGTGACGTGTCACCTGGCCGAAATGTTGCCGGAACAACTCGTATGTTCCGTCGATCAAATGCACGCGCATAGGGCCACCGTAGTCGGCAAAGATGTCTCAAGATTGGGGCAAGTTCGGCCGATGAATTCTCCGTGGCGAACGAACAACCGACTACACCGGCGTGGGTGCCGACGGCACCCAGCGAGCACCCGCCGCCTGTGCACGTCGTGGCCGCAGCACCGTCGACCACGGAGATCCTCGCGGCGACGATCGCCGGCGCCGTCGAGCGCCAACTCACCCATTACGTGTCCACGATGTCCCAGCAAGTCGAAGCGACGCGCCAAGCAGCCGAAGCTGCGCGCGTCGAGATGCATGCCGACTTCGTCCAGCAACTCGAGACGTTGACTGCGCGCGTCGACGCGAATCATCTCGCC
>DASWRR010000329.1:0-3297 GCA_036403055.1 Ilumatobacteraceae bacterium
CCACAGGTACGTGATGGTCTGATGCGGCACCCATCCGGCGAACTGACGGTTGTCCCACGTGTAGGGCGAGTCGGAGATCAAACGGCCAGGGTCGAGGTAGAGGTAGACCTTGGTGTCGCTCGGCATTCGACCGGGCGCAGCGAACAGGGCCGGTACGTAGGCGAGCAATCCGAGCGCCCACACGCCGAGCCATTGGCCCGACATGTAACGGCGCGACGTCACGGAATTGCCCCGAAGACTCCATAGAGCGCGGTCAACGTCACCAGTCCAACGCTGCATGCACCGATGACGTACGGCCACCAGTCGCGACGATCGTTGTGCAGGAACGCTGCTGCCGAGATGAACAGCGGGAAGGCGGTGTACAAGAAGCGCGGCCGGGCCGTGACGGTGTTCGGCAACAGCATCAAGGCGATGATGCCGGCGCTGTACGCGACCAACGGTGGCGGCAACCGGCGAACCCACGCGAAGTAGATCATCAACAGCATCGCCATCACTGAAGCGGCGGTGATGACGTTGGTCGACGATGTCAGCGGACTGGAGAACGCTTCGACGGTCTTGCGGATCGCGGTCAGTCCGTAGCTCGCGCCTTCGCCCCACGCTTCGCTCTGCACGCGGAACCACACGCCGACTTCTCCGGTGTGATGATCGAGCCACAGCTGGAAGGCGATGAAGCCAGCGGGCGAGAGCAGCGGCGCGATCAGCGACTTCCATTCGCGTTCCTTGCGGATGGCGAGCAGCGATGCCACCGCGCACGCCAGCACCAACGCGAGCCCGTTCGGTCGCGTTGCCGTACCGAGCGCGGCGAGAACGCCGGCAGCGACCCATCGCTTTGACATGAGGCACCACAGGCAACCCATCGCGAACACCAGCAGCAGTGCTTCGGTGTAGGCGAACGAGAGCACGAAGCTGCCCGGGAACATCGCGCCCAGCACCATCGCCTTGGCCGCGATCTGTGGACCGTAGAGCCGTCGCGCGATCACGCCGAGCAAGTAGATCGCGATGGCGCCCAGAACGAAGTTGATCGACAGTGCGGCCAACGTGTCGCCGCCCGGCAGCACCTTGTCGACGAACCTGACGAGCAGGGGATAGGCCGGGAAGAACGCAGCGCGGGCGTCGGCGACGAAGTACGTGACGTGCTCCTGGACGTGCCGCGGGTAGCCCTGCCGCACGATTCGCAGGTACCAGATGCCGTCCCACGACGCCAGCACGTCGCTCATCGGTCCGAGCGCCGATGTGGGGAGTGGCCGACCGGCGATGTGTGGGTCGGCAAAGGGGACGTTCGCAAGTCCCTTCACCTGGTTGATGTCGGCCTGCAGTTCGACAGCGACGATGGCGGCACCCGCCAGTACGCACAGCCGGGAGTAGATGTAGACCAGGCCGACCTTGCGCAGGATGCGATGCCAGGCCGCCGATGCTGTCGCCGATGCATTTGCTGACGTCGATGCTGACGCATCGTCGGGCGCGGCCTGTGGTGGTCCGAGAGTCTCAGTCATTGGTGTGATCGACGGGCCGGGAGGGGCCGCACGTGAAGCTAACAGAGGAGTCCGATCACCACCGTGCCATGGGCAGAATGCGTTGCCGCGGGCCGAACGCGGGAGGCCGGTGGCCATCGAGCAACAGCAGCCGCACGACTCTGCCGCGCTGACCGGAGTACGGCGCGAGCAGTTCGAGCATGCGCTCGTCGGTGCCCCGCGGCTTGTCGTCGAGCGCGTACGACACCACGTTCTTCAGGTGGTAATCGCCGACGGCCACGGCATCGGGGTCGCCGACCGCTGACGCGAGGACAGAGCCGATCGTCCACTGTCCGATGCCCGGTAGCAGCGCCAACTTCGCGGCGAGCTCGGCGGCCGCCAGCTCGGCCCAACCCCACAACTTCTCGGCATGCTTTGCAACGGTTCTCAGTGCCTCCGCCCGTTTGGCCTCCACACCGAGTGGATGGAACCACCACGCGGGTCGACCGGCGAGCGAGGCGGGCGACGGCGGCAACAGGATCTCGACCGGACCAGGCGCGCGTCGGCCGAGCTCGCGGCACAAACGATGCCATTGGCGAATCGCTTCGCCGGCGGTGATGCGCTGGCCGAGGATCGTGGGAATCAACTCGTGGAAGAGCATGTGACTGGCCCCGAAGCGAACGTTCGGGTGGTTGCGCTGCGAGCGCAAAACGCTCGGATGACCTTCCGCGAACTCGTAGCCGGGATCGAGTGAACCGGTCATCGCGGCAGCACGACCGAGCATCCAATCGCGTCCGGGTCCCCACGACTCTGCGTCGATCGCGCCTACGACGGGCTCCGCCGGCGACCACCGGATGCGAAGGGTCGCGGGGCCGTCGGGTGTGAACGACGCGCGCCAGAACTCGCCGGCCGTCAGACGCGTCGTCGGGTCGCCCGCACCGAACCGGTACGCCGAGAGGCACCCACCGATCGGGCTTCGCCCACGTGTTGTGCTGACGCCGTTGGCCACTCACGCGACGGTAGCAAGCCGGTGTGACACGGGGGTGCGAGCACGGGCGCCACTAGCCTCGGCGCCGTGGGCGTGATGGGTGTCGAGCGGCACTTCCGAGTCCGCCTGACCGCCATCGTGGTGCTCGGCGCTGTCGTGCGCATCGTCCGGCTCGCAGCGAGCAAGTGGGGGCACCGGCTGCTGTTGAACGACTCGCTGTACTACAGCGCACAGGCCCAGCAACTGGCCCACGGCCTGTGGTTCCGCGAGGTGTTCACGGACCAGCCCGGCGCCGAGCACGGCCCGTTGACGTCGACGTTGATGTCGGTCGTCAGCTGGGGGAACGCGCCGTTCGACCGTCAACGACTGGTCACCGTCGTCTGCGGGATCGCGACCGTGGCGATCGTCGGACTCGTTGCTCGACGCGTTGCCGGCGATCGTGCCGGGCTGATCGCCGCATCGATCGCTGCGGTGTATCCGAACCTGTGGGTCAGCGACGGCTTGGTGATGTCGGAGAGCGTCAGCTGTCTGCTCATCGCCCTCGCCATGTTGGCAACGCTCGTGTGGGCTGACCGGCCGACGCGGCGCGCTGCGGTGTTGGTCGGTGTCTCCGTCGGCCTCGGCACGTTGGCGCGTAGCGAAGTGATCTTGTTCCTTCCCGCGGCCGCGATCGTCATGTGGATCGTCGGGCGACGCAACGGCGTCGACCGTCACTGGACGCATGTCGTCACGGCGACAGCGGTTATCGTTGCGCTGCTGCTGCCGTGGATGCTGTTCAACTTCGTCCGCTTCGAGAAGCCCGTGCTGCTGACGACGAATGAGGGCGGTGCGTTGCTCGGGGCGAATTGCGACGACACG
>DASWRR010000330.1:0-7704 GCA_036403055.1 Ilumatobacteraceae bacterium
CCGGAAACACTCGCAACAACAGCCTCGACCGGGACGACGGCGACGGGCACGTCGCGTTGGACCGCAGTAACCGGCTGCCCGGGCTCGATCGTGGCGGTCGCGATCCAGACGGATCGCTGCTCGCCCCACGACCGCCTGGCCGCATCGACGCTCGCCAGCGCGTGTGCGACGCCGAGCGCGACAACAGCGGAGACCAACGTCAGCGCGACCCAGTAGATCGAGGGATGGCGGGCAAGCGTCATGCGCGCCCTGGCCAACAAGTGCATCGAGATCCCCTGAACATCGCGCCGACATGTGGGGGAAGTCAGCGGCGACTGTATCGGCCGCGGGTGGCCTCAGTCGGAGAAGTGCCCGATCAGTCGGAGGAGGACGAAGACGACGACGATGATGGCGACGCCGACGACGACGAGGTCGACGGCGTCTTGGCCGGAGTCGACGAGGAACCGTCCGAAGACTTGTCAGAAGACTTGGCCGACGACGAACCGTCCGACGAGGACGATGAGGACGACGACGAACCCTCGGACGACGACGTCGATGACGACGAGGAATCGGACGTCGAGGTGCTCGACGACGACTTCGACTTCCCGCCGCGGCTGTCGGTCTTGTAGAAGCCGCCGCCCTTGAAGGTGACACCGACCGGCGTGAACACCTTCTTGACCTTCATCTTCTCGCCCGTCGAAGGGTGCTCGGCATGCGTCAACGCGTCGTCGGTGAACGCCTGCTGGACCTCGATGGTCTCGCCGGTGTCGATGAACTTGTAGACGTAGGTAGGCATGTAGCTCCGCCAATGAGTTAGCAGTCGAACTGTTCGACTGCTAATGCTAGCGGGCGGACGTCGCGCCGTAACATCCTCTGCATGCAGGTGCACACCGCTGTCATCCCCGCGGCGGGGCTGGGGACCAGGTTCCTCCCGGCGACGAAGGCGGTTCCCAAGGAGCTGCTGCCAATCATCGACACGCCGGCTCTCCAGCTCATCATCGACGAGGCGGTCGGCGCCGGGATCGATCACATGGTCATCGTGACGAACCGCAACAAGCCGGCGATCGAGGCCTACTTCGAATCGTCCGACGAGATGCTCGACAAGCTCCGGTCGACCTCGCGACACGCGATGGCCGATCGCCTCGAATCACTCGCGCGCGACGTTCGCGTCAGCTTCGTCTACCAGGACCGGGCACTCGGTCTCGGCCATGCCGTCGGATGTGCGGCGGAGGCGGTCGGCGACGAGCCCTTCGCCGTGATGCTCCCCGACGAGTTGATGGGTGATTCGTCGCTGCTCGATCAGATGGCCAGGTTGTGCGAACGCACGCAGGGGAGCGTGGTCGGTTTGAAGCGGGTGCCACGCGATCAAGTGAGCTCCTACGGTGTCATCGACCCGATCGGCGATGTCGATGAGTCGGGGGTCGTACGGATCCGCACGATGGTCGAAAAGCCCAAGGCGGACGAGGCGCCGAGCGATCTCATCATCATCGGCCGTTACGTGCTGACGCCCGACATCTTCGAGAAGATCGAGCAGTTGGAACCCGGGACTGGTGGCGAGATCCAGCTCACCGACGCCCTCAAGGTGCAGGCCGCCAACGGCCCGTTCCACGGCGTGCTGTCGAACGTTCGTCGGTACGACACTGGCACGCCGCTCGGTTGGCTCAGCGCCGTCGTCGAGATCGCGCTCGACGATCCCACCATGGGCGCCGACTTCGAGTCGTTTCTGCGCGCCCGGCTCAGCTGAGCCGTCGAAATCGTCCGGGGTAGTCCAGCAAGAGACCGTGGCTGTCGACGTCGAACTCGACGGATTGATCGCCGCTCGCAAACGCCCACCGATGGGTGTCCAGCCGCATGTAACGATGCGTCGCCGGCCGTACGTCGAGCGTCTCGACGTCGATCGTGACAACGGGCAGCTCCGCGCTGTCACCGACGTGCAAGGGGAGCCGCCTGATCGGCAACGAGTTGGTGAACGGCGTGCAGGCGAGGTCGACGTCGTAGCAACCGTCGAGCTCGACGCGGTGGGCCCCGTTCATCTCCCCCCAACGGGCGGTGCCATCGGTCGCCAACCACAGGTCGGGGTCCTCGAGATCGCGGAACAGGAGGAACTGGCGGACCTGCCACGACGCCGACAGCCGCAGCACGTATTGGACCTGCTCACGGCCGACCTGCCCGCTGATCGTCCACGCCTCGTTCTCCCAGCGGAAATCGGTGGTCTCGAGGTCGTCGCCCTCCCACACCGTCCAGCGCGCGGTGTGACCGCTTGCCGGGAGCGCGGTGTAGTTGCTCACCGATGAAACGGTACCGTTCGCTCCGTGATCAGCGAACGTGAGGCGCGCGAGTATGTGCTCGATCGGTGTGCCGTCGCCGACGTTGTCGAGGTGCCGATCGCCGACGCCGTCGGCACTGTGCTGGCGGAACCGGTGATCGCGAACGAGGACGTGCCGCCGTTCGCCAACTCCGCCGTGGACGGGTACGCAGTGCGCGCCGACGACACCGTCGGTGCGCCCGTGCGTCTCCGGGTCGTCGCCGAGGTTGCCGCGGGTTGGTCCACTGATCGTGTCGTCGGAGCGGGCGAGACGATTCGCATCATGACCGGCGCGCCCATTCCCGCCGGCGCTGACGCATCCGTGATGGTGGAAGACACCGAACGGCTCGGCGGTGACGAAGTGCTGATCCAACGTGAAGTGCCGATCAACGCATCGGTGCGCGGCGTCGGCGAGGACGTGCGCGCCGGCACCGAGTTGTTCGCCGCCGGAACGACGGTCCGACCCGCCGTCGCCGGTGTCCTTGCGAGCGTCAACGCACGACGGGTCCGTGTGTTCCGCACGCCGCGTGTCGCCGTGCTCTCGACGGGCGACGAGCTCGTCAACGATGGATCGCCGTTGCAGCCCGGCCAGATTCGAGAGAGCAACAAGACGATGTTGCTGCCGCTGGTCGAAGAGGCCGGCTGCGTCGCGATCGACCTCGGCGTGGTCCGCGACGACGAGGCAGCACTCGAGACGGCCCTTCGCGAGGCGGCCGGTTCGTTCGACGCGATCATCACGAGTGGAGGCGTCAGCATGGGCGAGTACGACGTCGTCAAGGCCGTGCTCTCGCGCATCGCCGACATGCGGTGGATGCAGATCGCGATCAAGCCGGCCAAGCCCTTTGCGTTCGGCGTCCTTGCATCGGGCGACGGGACGACCCCGATCTTCGGCCTCCCCGGCAACCCCGTCAGCTCGATGGTCAGCTTCGAGCTGTTCGCTCGCCCCGCCCTGCGCAAGATGATGGGTCACACCGACTTCGACCGTCCGACGCTCGTCGCGGTCGCGGATGAAGGGCTTCGTCGTCGCACCGACGGCAAGACGCATTACATGCGCGTGTTCGGCGAGTTCGGCGACGACGGCCGCTACCACGTCAGCTCGGTCGGCGCACAAGGCAGCCACCAGCTCGCAGCCACGTCGTTGGCGAACGCCATCGCGATCGTGCCAGACGGTGACGGCGTCGAACCGGGCGGCTCCGTCACAACGATGTTGCTCTCGGTAGCCTGACGGGCATGGATCTCGTCGACCCCTTCGGTCGCACGATTCGTGACCTGCGCATCTCGGTCACCGACCGCTGCAACTTCCGCTGCACCTACTGCATGCCGGAAGAAGGCATGGTGTGGGTACCGCGCAGTGAGGTGATGACGTTCGAGGAGATCGAACGCTTGGCGCGAATCTTCGTCGAGCGGTTCGAGGTCGACGGCTTGCGCCTCACCGGTGGCGAACCGACGGTACGAGCCCACCTCCCCGTCCTCGTCGGCAAGCTGGCGGCGCTCCGTGTGCCCACACATTCCGTTTCCCCGCTGGCCGGACGTGCTCCCGATCTCGGCCTCACGACGAACGGTGCGACGTTCCGGCTCGTGGCGCACGAGCTCCGCCAAGCCGGTCTCGACCGCGTCAACGTCAGCCTGGACACGCTCCGCGCCGACCGCTTCCTGCAGATGACTCGACGCGACGAGTTGGTCCGTGTGCTCGACGGCATCGACGCGGCCAAGGAGGCCGGGTTCTCGCCGGTCAAGATCAATGCCGTGGTGCAGCGCAACGTGAACGACGACGAAATCGTCGATCTGGCCCGCTTCGGTCGTGATCACGACGTCGAGGTGCGGTTCATCGAGTTCATGCCGCTCGACGCCAGTGGTCATTGGGTCAACGATCAGGTCGTGACTCAAGACGAGATCGTTGCCGCGATCCATGCGGTGTTCCCGCTGGAACAGATGTCCTCGCGCGGCGCGGCGCCGGCCGATCGCTGGCGCTATCTCGACGGTCGCGGGAACGTCGGCGTGATCCCGTCCGTGTCGAAGCCGTTCTGCGCCGATTGCGATCGTGTGCGCCTGACTGCCGATGGGCAGTTCCGCACGTGCCTCTTCGCGACAACGGAGTTCGACCTTCTCAAGCTGATGCGCAACGGTGCCGATGACGAGATCGTGGCAGCGGAGATACAGCGCGCGGTCGGCACCAAGTGGGCAGGGCACCAGATCAACCAGGTGTCGTTCGTGCGGCCGAAGCGAACGATGAGCCAGATCGGCGGCTGAGCGCCTTGCGTCGCTGGCCGGTCGCGGCCGCCGTCGTCTCTGCATTGGGTGTCGCAACGATTGCGACTGCCGCGCCCGCAACGATCGTGGGTGGCGCGACGGCTGCGAGGCCGGCGGTTCGGCTGAGGCCACCGGGACCGCATGTTGGGGGTTGCCCGATCTTCCCGGCGAGCAATGCGTGGAACCAAGAGATCGCGTCGGCGCCGGTGCATCCGCTCAGCGCGCAGATCATCAACCACATCCAGTCCATCGGCTCGAAGGCGCTGCATCCGGATTTCGGCGAGAACCCGCTGTACGGCATCCCCTTCGTCGTAGTTCCCGGTTCACAACCGCTCGTTCCGATCGTCTACGACGCGTACGGCGATGAAAGTGACCCGGGCCCGTTCCCTGTTCCGCTCGATGCGCCGATCGAAGGCGGTGGCGGGAGTGGCGACAGCCACGTCCTCGTCCTCCAACAGCAGACCTGCCAGTTGTACGAGTTGTTCGATGGTCGCCGGTTCGGTGGTGGATGGATCGCGGGCTCGGGTGCGCGGTTCGACCTCCTCACCGGTGCGCCGCGCCCGATCGGGTGGACGAGCGCCGACGCGGCAGGGTTGCCGATCCTCCCGGGTCTCGTCCGCTACGACGAAGTGGCTGCCGGGCTGATCGACCACGCGATTCGGGTCACGTTCGTGCAGACGCAGAGCGGCTTCGTCGCGCCGGCCTCGCACAGCGCGTCGAACCGCCACGACCCAACGCTTCCCGCAATGGGCATGCGGCTACGGCTCAGCGCGAGCTTCGATGTTGCTTCGCTGACCGGGCAGTCGCGGGTGATCGCGACGGCGATGCAGCGATACGGGCTGATCGTGGCCGACAACGGCAGCAACTGGTACTTCCAGGGCGCTCCGAGCACGGGGTGGAACGACGACGACCTGAATCAGCTGAAAGCGATCCCTGGTACCGCGTTCGAGGTGGTCGACACGGGGCCGGTTCAGGCCGGCTGACCGGTTGACTCTCACGGATGCAACCACCACGTGTCGGCCTCGCGGGTCGCGGATTCACTAGTGTGACGATCTAGATGAGCGACCTCGCCTTCTCCCACCTCGATCCCATGGGCCGAGCCCGCATGGTCGACGTCACCCCGAAAGATCCGACCCACCGTCGCGCTGTCGCTCGGTGCAAGGTGTTCATGGCGCCGGCGACGACCTCGGCGATCGCCAACCGCGAAGTCAACAAGGGCGACGTGCTCGCCGTCGCGCGCGTGGCCGGCATCCAAGCGGCGAAGCGGACCAGCGACACGATTCCGCTGTGTCATCCGTTGCTCGTCGGTTCGGTGCACATCAACTTCGAGATCGGCGATGATCACGTCGCGATCGAGGCGCAAGTCGACACCGTCGACCGCACTGGTGTGGAGATGGAGGCGTTGCACGCCTGCGCGATCGCGGCGTTGACCATCTACGACATGTGCAAATCCGCTGATCGGGGGATGGTGATCGGCGAGCTCGCTCTGTGGGAGAAGACAGGCGGGCGCTCGGGAACGTATCGGCGAGCTGATAGCGTGTCGGCCAGTGTTACGAATGTAGTAGATTCGTAATGAAGCACCGCCCTTTGGTTAATGTCGCGTTGGCCGGCGTGCCACTCCAGAAAGATCGTGAACGGATCGTGAACACATGTCTGATAGAGGACTCGCGTAGCCAATGAGCAAAATCGTGCTCCTGGCCGTACTCGCCGCTTGGGCGGCCGTTCTGATCCCACCGCTGTTGCGGTCGAGAGTCGAGAACCGGCCCAACTCCTCGGTCACAGACTTCCGCCGTCAGCTCTCGACACTGCAGCGCGCCGTGCCCACTCGCACGATGGTGCCGATGCGAGCGATGGGCCGTCCGTTGACGGCGTCGCCGTTGTCGCGACCGGTTGCGCCGGGCCGTCCGGGCCAGGTCAACCAGATGCATCGTTCCGCGACGCCGGCCGTAGCAGGCCAGCGCATGCACAACGTCGCGCTCGACCGTGGCGCCGGCGTGCATCGCCAATCGCATCTGCACAAGGTCAGCCAGCGCGAGCTCGTCCGTCGTCGTCGAGCCAACGTGTTCTTCATCCTCGTGCTCGTCACGGGCGTGACGGCGTTCCTCGCCGCGACGACGAAAGCCAACTCGATGGTCTACGCGTTCGCCTTCGCGTTCATGTCACTGTGCGGTTACTGCTACAAGCTCGTCCAGATCCGGTCGCTCGAGGGCGACCGCGAGGCCGACACGAACTGGTTCAACGCAGCCTGACCCAGTTCACCTGAGCGTTCGTGGTCGGCCAAGGGCCGCACCGCTACACTCAGGTTCTCCAACGGGGGTGTAGCTCAGTTGGCAGAGCGCAACAATCGCACTGTTGAGGCCAGGGGTTCAATTCCCCTCACCTCCACCCGTTGACACGAGTTGAGCGCCCCTGCCGGACAGTTCCGGTCGGGGCGCTCTTTCGTTCAACACGTTCATTCAGACGTTGGCGTCAGGCGCAGCACCACTTGCGATGCCGTTGGCACATCGCTCTTGCGATCGAACCTGAAGTCGCAATGTGTCCCGCCCTCCATGATCGTCTGAGTTCGCCTCAGTTCGAGATCGGGATTGAAGCCATCCACCATTGCGAAATCTCTGTTGCAGTGAAACAGGAACCCGAGTTCAGGGAGCCCGAGCTCTTTGTAGAAGTTTGCGTAGTCACATCGCGTCACGTTGAACGCGAGTTGATCGTCCGACGCGTCGAGCTGTTTGATGTCCATGCTGCCGCCGCCGGCCCACACACCTGAAACCTGTTCCATCGCGTTCAGATCGTCGCCATACTGCGCGGCCCAGCGCTCGCCGTCTTGCTGTGCAAGCTCGATGATGACTTGCTTGGCGATCTCATTGGCCTTGTCTGCGCCGATAGCGGTCTGGAAGGCCTGCACCATCGGGATCAGAACCCGACCCTCGATCTTGCGACGCTCCAGGTGGGTGATGGTTGGCTCGGGCATCGTCGTCCCTCCGTTCGGATATGACGCATCACGAACGTACAACACATCGATCGCCGGTGCCGCCGAGTCTCTTTGGCGCGACGACGCGAGTCATCGGACGCCCGAGCGAAAATTTGTAGAAATGATCGGACGCTCAAAACCACGGGCGAGTCAGCATCGTGTCTTGGACGTGGCTGGAACTAGGTCCGCGGGAGCGGCGTCG
>DASWRR010000331.1:0-3053 GCA_036403055.1 Ilumatobacteraceae bacterium
GGAACGCCCACCGCGCGCCGTCCTCCGTGCCGGCCCACGACGCGGCACGACGCGCCCGAGCCTCAACGTCCACGGATCACCATGTGCCACCACAGCGCGAGCAGTTGCAACGCGCTGCGGGTGATCGCCGGCAAGCGGAAGAACTCCGACTTGCCGGACGGACGGAAGTAGTGGTGAACGGGGTACTCGACGAAACGCGCGCCGGCGCGATCGAACGATCGCATCATCTCGACGCAGATGACGCCGGTCGTCGACGTCAACGGACGGTCGACGATCAACTGCCGCCGAAACATGCGGAAGTCGCAGTCGGTGTCGCGCACCTTGAGATTGAACAGGCGCTTGACGACGTGGTGGTAGATGCGGCCGATGACCTTCCGGTGCCACGAGTCACCGCGGCCGATCTTGTATCCCTGGACCACGTCCACGTCGTCGGTCGCGAGCGGCACGAACAGCGCTGCCTCGCGCGCGTCGTACTGCGCGTCGCCGTCGGTGTAGAAGATCCACTCGTTGTGCGCGGCGTCGAACCCGCTCAACAGTGCCTTGCCGTAGCCGCCATTCGTCTCGTGATGGATGACGCGCAGCCACGGACGGTCGATCGCGAGACCGTCGAGCGTCGCCCGCGATCCGTCGGCGGAACCATCGTTGACGACGATGACCTCGACCTCGGGGACCAATGGTGACAGCACACGGTGGACATCGTCGACCAGGCCACTGATCGTCGTTTCGTCGTTGTAGCAAGGGAACACCGCTGACACGCTCGCGACTTCCGTCATCGACGCAACCGCGCCAGCGCCGTGGACACGTGACTCACTTCCGCATCCGTCATCTCGGGAAAGCATGGCACGCTGATGCACTCGCGAGCCCACAGCTCTGCTTCCGGGCACGACGCGTGGTCGAGCGCGCGATACGCCGGCTGCTCGGTGATCGCGAGCGGATAATGGACGGCAGTCGCCACACCGTCCGCTTCGAGTGCGGCGCGGGCTCGCGTGCGGTCACTGCTGCGGAACACGGCGAGATGGTAGGCATGATCGCGATGCCCGGCCTGCCAACGGAGGTCAGGCGCCGCGGCGCGGTAGTGGTCGACGATCGCCCGTCGCCGTTCGATGTCGCCGGTGAGGTCGGGCAGCGCGATCCGCAACCACGCAGCCTCGATCTCGGACATCCGGAAGTTCTGCGAGACCGTCTCGTGAACGTATTGGGCGGTCATGCCGTGCACCCGCATCGTCCGCACACGTTCGGCGAATTCGTGGTCCTCGGTGACGACGGCTCCGCCATCACCGATCCCGCCGAGGTTCTTCGTCGGGTAGAAGCTGTACGCCGTTGCCGAGGATCGGCTTGCGTCGTGCAGCGCGCCGTGGGCCTGCGCGGCGTCCTCGATGATCAAGAGATCGGTGTCCGGCAGCTCCGCGGGGAAGCCGTAGAGGTGCACGAGCACGACCGCCTTCGTTCGCGGTGTGCGGCCGAGCTCGACGGATGCCGACGTGATGCACGCGGTCAGCGGATCGACATCGATTGCACGCGGTGTTCCGCCGACCGCGGCCACCGCCGATGCGGTCGGCACTGCGGTGAACCCGGGCACGAGCACCTCGTCGCCTGGACCGATCCCGGCGGCCGCGTAGCTCAGTTGCAACGCACTGGCACCCGAGGAAACGCCGATGCAATGACGCGCGCCGAGCCACTTGGCGAATTCGGATTCGAACGCAGACAGCTCAGCTCCGAGAAGGAAGCTCCCGCTCGCCGCGATGCGTTCGGCTTCCTTGGCGAACGTCCCGGCAAACCGCTGTCCGCGCCGACTCAGGTCGACGACAGGTACCACGGGTGACCACGATAGAAGGTCGCGGTCTGTCGCAACCCGTTCTCGAGCGCGGTGCTCGCCTTCCAGCCGAGCACCTCGGCAATCGTCGTGCCGTCGGTGTGGAACGACCCGATGTCGATGCGCTGGTGCTTCTCCGGCCATGGCACCAGTTGGAGGCCGCCGTTGCTGCCGGTCGCGTCGATCACCGCTGATGCGATCTCCGCCAACGAGTGGTCGACGACGTTGCCGACGTTGAACACTCTGCCGATGCCGTCCGGAGCGGTCGCCGCGAGAAGTGCTTCGACGACGTCGTCCACGTAGACGCAGTCCCGACGTTGCGCGCCGTCGCCGAAGATGCTGATCTCCTCGCCGAGCAGTGCACGCCGGATGAAGACGGGCAGAAACCCGAGCTCGTCACTCGTCAGGCGTTGGCGCGGTCCATACACGTTGGTCAAGCGAAGGCTCGTCGTCGGCACCCCGTACGCGGTGTGATACACGAGGTGGAGTTGCTCGCCCGCCAACTTCGCCACGCCGTTGACATCCATCGGCTGCGTCGGATGCAGTTCGTCGACAGGCGAGCGGAGCGGCCGTCCGTACACTTGACGCGTCGACGTGTGAACGACTCGCACGCTGGGGTTGACGCGGCGGAGGATCTCGAGGAACGAAGCGTGTGACACCGCGTTCACGTGGAGATCGAGGATCGGATCGCGCATCGACGCGATGTGGCTGACCTGTCCGGCGAGGTTGAAGACGACGTCCGCATCGGCGACGGCCTGTTCGACCGCGGCATCGCCGATCTCGGCCTCGATGATCTCGACCGGCAGACCGTCGACGTTGCGACGGTCGCCGCCGTGACCCTCGATCAACGCGTCGATGATGCGGACGTTGGCGCCGCGGCCGATCAGCTCGTGGGCGAGGTTCGAGCCGATGAAGCCGAGTCCGCCGGTGACGACGCACACGGTGGACGAGAGGTCTGAGCTCGACGACATGCTCCCGATGTTAGGGATCTGCGCATGCAAAGATCGGCGACATGGACCGTGACGAGTACGAGCGGATGGTCGCGGCCGGTGAACGCCACTGGTGGTACCGATCGACTCGCGCTCTTCTCGAGATGTTGATCGCGCCGCATCTCGGCACCGTCGGCGCCGCGACGATGTACCTCGACGCCGGTGGCGGCTCCGGTGCGACCGGTTCGTGGCTCGCCGACAGGGCGACGACGGTCCTGGACGACTTCGAAGATGTCGCGCTGCACGCCGCC
>DASWRR010000332.1:0-10480 GCA_036403055.1 Ilumatobacteraceae bacterium
CAGCAGAGAAGCTCGCCGTCGAGTGCGAAGCGGCAGGCTTGCGGGTCCTGCTCGACGACCGAGTCGGCGTCTCGCCCGGGATCAAGTTCAACGATGCGGAGCTCATCGGCGTTCCGACGATCGTCGTCGTCGGACGCGGTCTCGCCGACGGCGTCGTCGAGATCAAGGACCGTCGTTCTGGTGACCGACGCGACGTGCCGATCGACAACGCGGTGGACGAACTGCGCGCGACGGTACCGGGGTCGATCGGCGCGTCCGCCGGGACGTAGGACTCTGGAGCATCGCCCGTCGCGGAGTTCTACTCGCGGCATGGATGTGCTCGTGATTGAATCATCGCCCGGCATGGCGTCGGCGTTGCAGCACCGGCTCCGACGCGACGGCCATGACGTCATCTCCTGCACCGGTTCCCGCGGTGGACCGTGCCGAGGTGTCGAAACGAACGAATCGTGTCCGATGGAGCAGCACGTCGACGTGGCGATCCTCGCCCGCGATCCCGGCGCCGAGCGCAGCATCGACGAGATGGCCGCGGTGTGCGCGTCGCGCCATCGCGTTCCGCTCCTCACGCTATGTCCGGACGACGAGTTCGAGCCCGGGCGCAGCACCGAAGTCGCAGTTGCGGTCGCCCGACGAGAGGTCGAAGCGCACTACGCCGCAGTGATCCGGCGACACCTCCGTCACGGCGTCGACGACATCGTGGTCCAACGCGACGACCAGCGCGTTCAGGTGACCATCACCGTCGACAGGTCGATGTCAGCGCAGACGATCTTCCGAGTCGCCGATCGCGCCCGGCAGGCGGTGCGCGAGTATGACGCGCTCACGCCGGCAGTGGACGTGTCGATCGTCAGGGCGGAGACTCGGATCGGCTAGAACGGCTCACGAACCACGAGTGCGGGGAGAGCCGAGATGCCACTGAATCCGGAAGCCGTCGGAAGCGTCGGCGAGCCATACGAGGCATCGTGGACGAGCAAGGATGCGTTGCTGTACGCCGTCGGAATCGGAGCCGGCACCGCTGAGCTGATGTACACGACCGAGAACACCAAGGGCGTCGACCAGAAGGTGTTCCCGACCTTCGCCGTGGTCGTCGGGTGGGGCGCTGGGTCCGTGATGCGCAAGGTCGGGACGTTCAATCCCGCGCTCCTCGTCCACGGCCAACAGGCGATCACGATGCACAACGCGCTCCCGGTCGACGGCTCGGCATCGCTGCAAGGTCGAATCGTCGGGATGTACGACAAGGGCAAGGCCGCGGTCGTTGTCACCGAGACGGTCGCGACCGACGTCGCCGACGGAGCGCCGCTGTTCACCAACGTGTCGTCCGTGTTCATTCGCGGCGAAGGCGGCTGGGGTGGCGACCGCGGGCCGAGCGGACCGCAAAACGTTCCGCCGGAACGTCCACCCGACCATCAGGTGACGTATCAGACGTCGGCCGATCAGGCGTTGATCTACCGGCTATCGGGTGATCGCAACCCGCTCCACAGTGACCCGTCGTTCGCCGCAATGGGCGGCTTCGATCGTCCGATCCTGCACGGTTTGTGCACCTACGGATTCACCGGCCGGGCGTTGCTGCACACGTTGTCTGCGAGCGACGCGAATCGGTTCCGTCACATCGAGGGACGGTTCACATCGCCGGTGCTACCCGGCGACGCGTTGACGGTCGCGATGTGGGAGACGGGCGACGGCGAGGCGGTGTTCACGACGTCGGTCGGAGATCGCGTCGTGATCGACCAAGGTCTGCTGCGCTTCGACTGAGATTGCTATCGATGCCCGCGCATGGGTGCTTCGAACGTCATTGCGGTTTCGGTTGCGGCCAGCCGCCCGGCTCGCCGTCCATCCCCGAGTTGAGTCGCGCCTTCGACAGCAGTTCGCGGACGATCGGACCGAGAGCGGACGGATCCTCGATCGGCGCGTGCCGCGGACCGCGCACCCAACCCTCGGCGATCGCGAGGACGTTGCCGCTCGCTTCGAACACTCGCCCGGTCACGTCCTTCGACTCCGCGGATGCGAGCCACGTGACGATCGGAGCGATCCACCGCGGGGACCGCATCTCGCGCTCCTCGTCGGTCTCGGGCGCCGGGCCCAATCCTTCGGTCATGCGCGTCAGCGCGACCGGAGCGACGGCGTTGACGGTGACGCCATAACGCCCCATCTCGAGCGCGGCGATCGTGGTGAACGCGGCGATGCCCGCTTTCGCCGCGCCGTAGTTCGTCTGTCCCGGGTTGCCGTAGATCCCGCTGACGGACGTCGTGTTGATGATGCGACCGTCGACCGGCTTGCCGGCCTTCGCCTGCTCCCGCCAGTACGCCGCGGCCCATCTGCTGGGAGCAAACGTGCCCTTCAAGTGCACGTTGATGACCGCGTCCCACTCCTCCTCGGTCATGTTCGTGAGCATTCGGTCGCGAAGGATGCCGGCGTTGTTGACCACCGCGTGGAGATCACCGAACGCCTCGACCGCGGTGTTGATCAGTCGCTGCGCACCTTCCCACGACGACACGCTGTCGCCGTTCGCGACTGCCTCGCCGCCCATGCCCTTGATCTCCTCGACGACCTGTTCCGCTGGCGTGAGATCGCCACCGGTGCCGTCGATGTTCCCACCGAGATCGTTGACGACGACCTTGGCACCCTGTGCCGCGAGGCTCAGCGCATGCTCGCGGCCGATGCCGCGACCCGCGCCGGTGACGATCGCGATCCTGCCTTCGCACAGCTTGCTCATTTCGCACGCAACTTCGTCATGGGGCACGCATCTTTCTGGCCGGATCGACCCGGGCTGGGTAGCGGAGTACGCGAATCATAAAGTGACGCCGATGTGTGACTGCCAGTCGACGAGCGCCATGACGCGGCGCACGATGATCGGAGGTGCCGCGGCCGTCGTCGGCACTGCACTCGCGGTCGGCACGACGAACGGGGTGAACGTGCGCGCCGCGGTCGCCGCTGCCGCCGCCGTTCCAGCGGTTCCCGCGGTCGAAGTGCTGCCTGGCCTCTCGATATATCCGCGCGATTCGTGGGGTGCGAACCTTCCGCCGAAGGGGGCGATCGCGACCGAGACGCCGCAGTTCCTGCTCGTCCATCACACCGCATCGTCCAACTCGTATGCGAGCGCGGCGGGAGTGATCCAGGCGACGTACGCATTTCACACGAGCGCGGCAAAGGGCTGGAACGACGTGTGCTACGAGTTCTTCATCGGGCGCGACGGTGACGTGTGGGAAGGCAGAGCCGGTGCGCTGACGGGTCCGGTTGTCGCGGATGCAACCGGCGGCAGCCAGGGGTTCGCCCAGCTGATCTGCCTGCTCGGCGATTTCACGACTCAGTTGCCGACCGCCGCTGCGCAAGATGCGCTCGTTCGGGTGCTGGCGTGGCTCTCGGACCGGTACGCGATCGACATCGCTGGTGGCGCGACGACCTCGTTCGTGTCGCGCGGGTCGCAGCGGTGGCCGGCCGGCGCAGTCGTGACGACGCCGACGATCGCAGGCCATCGCGACATGTCGTTCACGTCGTGTCCGGGCGACGCGATGTATCCCCTGCTGCCCGACATCCGCAACCGCGCCGTCGCACAGCGCGAGGCATGGAGAACGACGTTGAAGCCGGCGCGACGGCTCGGCGCCGTGACCCTTTAGCCTGCGTCGATGACCGCTCCCGCCGTCGTGGCGCCACTGACTGCGGACGTCGTCGTCGTCGGTGCAGGGCCGGCGGGATCGACGGCAGCGACGCTGCTCGCCCGCGCCGGCCGCCGTGTCATCCTCGTCGACAAAGCGGTGTTTCCACGCGACAAGTGCTGCGGCGACGGTCTGACGACGCTCGCGCTGCGGGAGCTCGAATCGCTCGGACTCCGGCCGTCGATGGTTCCGAACTGGAAGTCGGTTGATGCCGCGTGGCTGCGATCACCGTCAGGTCGCGAGGTGTGCGTACCGCTGCCGGCAGACGGGATCTTCGCGGCCACGACACCGCGTCGCGAGCTCGATGCCGCGCTGGTCGAGCTCGCGATGGAGGCCGGGGCGACGGTGATCCAGGGACACGCCGCGGACGCCGTTCACCAGTCCGACGACAGCGTGACCGTCGAGGTCGCCGGAGTCGGATCCATCGACGCGCGGTACGTCATCGCAGCCGACGGGATGTGGTCGCCGACGCGCAAGGCGTTGGGGGTCGGCGAGCCCGGCTATCTCGGTGAATGGCACGCCTTTCGCCAGTACGCCCGCAACGTCAGCGGGCCGGCGGCGGAGCGGCTGATCGTGTGGTTCGAGCCTGACCTTCTGCCGGGTTACATGTGGAGCTTCCCGTTGCCCGGCGGCCGCGTCAACATCGGATTCGGAGTGCAACGCGACGGCGTCCGGCGAGTTCGCGAGATGGCGCAGCAGTGGGACGATCTGTTGAGTCGCCCGCACGTCGTCGCAGCACTCGGCGACGGTTTCGAGCTCGAGGACCGTCACACCGCCTGGCCGATTCCTGCTGGCATCGACCGCGCCGCGTTGGCGTTCGGTCGCGTCTGCTTCGTCGGCGACGCGGCGATGGCCACCGACACGATGACCGGCGAGGGCATCGGGCAGGCGATCGTGACGGGACGACTCGCCGCCGAGGCGATGATCGCATGCGGAGCACTCGCACCGGCCGACGTCGCGCGGCAGTACCGATCGACCGTGCGGCATCACCTCGTGGCCGACCACAAGATGTCCGCGATGTTGAGCAAGGTGCTGGCCCACCAGCTCGGTGCCCGTGGCGCGATTCGGTTGCTCGCGTCCAGCGATTGGTCGCGCCGCAACTTCGCGAGATGGATGTTCGAGGACGAGCCGCGCGCCATCGTCTTCACCCCGTCACGCTGGCACCGCCACTTCCTCCACCAACCACCCCCCTACCAACCCTGACCGAGTGTTTCCGGCTCGCTGCGGGTCGTCCGAGTGTTTGCCGCGCGCCCGGGTGCGCTCGAGACACTGGGATGGGTTGGTCAGGCGGCCGCGGCGCTGCGCACGCGATACAGGTCCACGAGTTCGTCGATGAGGTTGGCGAGGTCGAGGAGATCCAGATCGGTGACGCGCTCGACCTGCCATCCAATCAAGTGGCATTGACGATCGCGCCGCTTGTCGCGCGTGGTGCCCTCCAGGAAGAGGTGGTCGGGGTGCACGTCGATCTCGATCGCCCACTTCACTGCAGGAACGGCGAGGTCGATGCGAATCCTGGTTCCGTTGGGCAGGACCAAGTCAGCCAACTGCGGAACCACGGGAACGGACCGGGCCCGGAGCGCGTCGCCGACGAGCACCTCGGGATGTGATTCCGCGGCCGGACGTTCTCCGCGTGCCATCAACGCTCGGAGGAATCGGTGCGATCCCCGCCGACGGGGATGGCACAGGCGCCGTGCGACGGCGGCGAGTTCCGGCATCGGACGGTCGGATCGATGTCGTCTGGTAAAGGCTGACGTTCGCATCTGGATCGAGGTGGACTCCGTGCGGCAGTGCGAGATGCAGGGGCTCCGGTCGCGGCATCCGCCGGAGCCCGAGGAGCTTGCCGGCCGTCGGGCCCGTGATGAATCCCGAGGGATGGCTGAGGCACAGTGCGACGCATTGCGATTCGAGCGTCGATGGCGCGGAGTCGATCCGCACGACCGACTTGTAGATCGGCCGCAGCACCTGCGATTCGATCAGCCGAAGCCGAGTTCTGCGCGACACGCCGGCCGCTTCGAGCTGCGATGTGGTCGCGTGACCGTGTTGACCGCGGAAGATCGCGAGGGCACGAGGTGTGAGATCCGCCATGACAGCCTCCAAGACGCAAATGGGATTCGGAGGAAGTCGCCGCCGACGGTATCCGGCGAAGACGTGGAAGTCGGCGGGCCGGAAACACTCGGATCGGATTGGGTACGGTGCGGGGATGCGTACCCGGCTCACCGATCTGCTCGACATCGAACATCCGATCATGCTCGCCGGGATGGGTGGAGTCAGCTACCACCGGTTGGTCGCCGCGGTCAGCGAGGCCGGCGGCATCGGAACGTTGGGTGCATCGACGATGCGCGCCGACGAGCTTCCGGTGGAAATGGCCGCGGTCCGGGAACGTACGAACAAGCCGTTCGGCGTCGATCTGCTGACCGCGCTCCCCGGTCAGGTCGAGCGGGGCATCAAGTCGGTGATCGAAGGCGGCGCGCGGATCTTCGTCGCCGGGCTCGGCGTGCCGCGCGAGGTCATCGACCTGCTGCACTCGCACAGCATCCTCGTCGGCAGCATGTGCGGGAAGGTTCGCCATGCGATCAGCGCGGTCGCCAGCGGCGTCGACTTCGTGGTCGCGCAAGGCACCGAGGCGGGTGGCCACACGGGCACCGTCGCGACGATGACGTTGGTGCCCCAAGTCGTCGACGCGGTCGGTGCACAGGTCCCCGTCGTTGCGGCGGGCGGGCTGTACGACGGCCGAGGGCTCGCCGCCTCTCTCGCGCTCGGTGCCGACGGGGTCTGGATCGGTACACGGTTCATTGCGACTCCCGAGGCCCGCGCCGTCAAGGGCTACAAGGAGGCCCTCCTCGCGACGGCCGAGGACGGAACGGTGGTCAGCCGGTCGTACACGGGCAAGACGTGTCGCGTCGTGCGTAACGAGTGGACGAACCACTTCGACAGTCATCCGGAGGAACTGCAGCCGTTCCCCGCACAGGCCGTCGCCTCTGCGAAGGCGGGCGTCAATCATCTCGGCTATCCCGACGGTGCGGAGGTCGACGCAAGCAGAGAGTTCATGCCGTGCGGCCAAGGTGTCGGTGCGATCGATTCGTTGGTGCCGGCCGCCGATCTCGTGCGGACGATGATCGCCGAGGCGGAGGAGACCTTCGAGCGACTGCTCGGTGCCCGACGATGACGGATGCCAAGACGAACCCCGCGGCGTACGTCGACCGTGTGTGGTCCGAGGAGATCGTTCCTTCTTTGAAGGAGTACATCACGATTCCGAACGTGTCGGTGCTGTTCGATCCGGAGTGGCGCGAACACGGTCACATGGCAAATGCGGTCGAGCTCATTCGGGCGTGGTGCTCGGCCCGCGCGGTCGCAGGTCTCACTGTCGAAGTCCACGAACTGCCCGGACGCACCCCCGTGATCCTGATGGAGGTACCTGCGTTCGGAACCACGGCAACCGACGACACCGTTCTGCTGTACGGCCATCTCGACAAGCAACCGGAGATGACCGGTTGGCGAGACGATCTCGGTCCGTGGAAGCCGGTCGTCGAGGGGGATCGGTTGTACGGCCGAGGCGGTGCCGACGACGGCTATGCCGCGTTCGCCTCGATCCTGGCGATCGAAGCCGCGCAGGCAACTGGTACGAGCCATGCGCGCTGTGTCGTGCTGATCGAGGCGAGTGAAGAAAGCGGAAGCCCAGACCTGCCCGCGTACCTCGAGGCGCTTGCCGACACGATCCGCACGCCGACCCTCGTCCTGTGCCTCGACTCCGGATGCCTCGACTACGAACGGCTGTGGGTGACGACCTCGCTGCGCGGGCTGGTCGCCGGCACGTTGAAGGTGCAGATCTTGACGGAGGGTGTGCACAGCGGCGAGGCGAGCGGCGTCGTGCCGTCGTCGTTCCGGATCGTTCGCGAGCTGCTTGATCGCATCGAGGACAGCTTCGACGGCCGGATGCTGCTGCCCGAGCTGAGGGTCGAGATACCGCCGGATCGCCGCGCCCAGGCAGTCGACACCGCCGCCGAGTTTCCCGCCGCGGCGCACTTCCCGTTCGTCGCCGGCGCGGTACCGATGGTGGCCGATCGAGCGGAGCAGCTGCTGGCTCGCACGTGGTACGCGGCGCTCAGCGTGACAGGTGTCGACGGGATACCGCCGGTGGAATCAGCAGGGAACGTGCTGCGTCCGTACACCTCACTGCAGCTGAGCGTGCGGGTGCCACCTACGTGTGACCACAACGCCGCCCTGGCCGCGCTCGAGTCGGCGTTGACCGAGGACCCGCCGTACGGCGCGCACGTCACTTTCGAACGTGGCCATGCCGGGCCGGGCTGGAACGCGCCGGCATTCGCCGATTGGCTGCAAGTGGCGCTCGACGAAGCGTCGACGGCCAGCTTCGGCAACGAGTCACGGGCGTTCGGTGAAGGCGGATCGATCCCATTCATGGGAATGCTCGGTGCGATGTTCCCCGACGCGCAGTTCGTCATCACGGGATGCCTCGGGCCTGGCGCGAACGCACACGGCCCGAACGAGTACCTGCATCTGCCGACGGCGCGGCGGGTCACCCAATGCCTCGTCACGGTCCTCGCCGCTCACGCGAATCGTTGATCTCCCGCGCCCAGCGGGGCGGGTCTCGTTGATACCGTTCCCCGCCGAAGGAGCGGATCCCCCATGACGGTCACCACCACCAACC
The DNA here is from genome assembly GCA_036403055.1 of Ilumatobacteraceae bacterium. Lineage (GTDB taxonomy): Bacteria > Actinomycetota > Acidimicrobiia > Acidimicrobiales > Ilumatobacteraceae > JAENVT01. Next base: position 8,314 of record DASWRR010000332.1, read on the forward strand.
TCCCGCAGGACGACCACGCAACCGCGCTCGTCGTCGAGCGGGTGTTCTTCGAGCTGCGCAAGGTGATCGTGGGACAGACGCGGCTGATCGAGCGCATGCTCGTCGGGTTGTTGAGTCAAGGACACTGCCTGCTCGAGAGTGTTCCCGGTCTCGCCAAGACCCTCGCCGCGGAGACGCTGTCGAAGGTCGTCGGCGGAAGCTTCGGCCGTGTGCAGTTCACACCAGATCTGTTGCCGTCCGACATCGTCGGCACGCGGATCTTCCGCTCGTCGAGCGAGAAGTTCGACGTCGAGCTCGGGCCAGTGTTCGTCAACTTCCTCCTCGCGGACGAGATCAATCGAGCGCCGGCGAAGGTGCAGTCAGCACTCCTGGAAGTGATGGCCGAACACCACGTGACGATCGGAGGCACCACGTATGAGGTGCCGACCCCGTTCTTCGTGATCGCCACGCAGAACCCGATCGAGTCGGAGGGCGTGTACCAACTGCCGGAGGCGCAACGCGACCGGTTCATGATGAAGATCACCATGGGCCACCCGTCGCCCGACGAGGAGATGACGATCGTCGACCGCATGAGCGTGTCGCCGCCGACGGCCGAACAGGTCATCGACCTCAACGGTCTCGCGCAGCTGCAGCAGCGCGCGACGGGTGTGTTCATCGACCGCAGCGTGCAGCAGTACGCAGTCGATCTCGTGCAGGCGACGCGAACGCCGGCGAGTGCGGGGATGGGTGATCTCGCTCCGGTCATCGCACTCGGTGCCAGTCCGCGTGCCACGCTCGCACTCGTGCGCGGCGCGAAGGCGCTCGCGCTGCTCCGCGGTCGCACGTACGCGACTCCACAGGATGTGTTCGACCTGGCCCCCGAGGTGCTACGGCATCGGCTGATCCTCACGTACGACGCGTTGGCACGCGACATCTCGATCGAGAACGTGCTCAGTCGCGTCCTCAGCACGGTGCCGACGATGTGGGTCTCGCCGAAGCCGAACGACAGCTCCTGGAGGAGCTGACCTCTGGTGGAAGCGAGCCCGACGATCGATTGGCCGAGCGGACCGACACCGGCTTCGGTCGCGGAGGTGCTGCGGTCCCTCGAGTTCGCGATCAACCGCCGGCTCGACGGGCAGCTGCACGGCCAGCATCAAGGGATCACGCCGGGGCACGGCAGTGAGCCAGGTGAATCGCGTTCGTACCAGCCGGGCGACGACGTCCGTCGAATCGATTGGAACGTCACCGCACGGACGCGCGAGCTCCATGTCCGCGACCAGATCGCTGATCGCGACTTGGAGGCATGGATCGTGGTCGATGTGTCGGCCGCGATGCACTTCGGGACGATTCACAGCACGAAGGCCCAGATCGCGCTCGCGGCGGCGGCAACCGTCGGGTTCCTCACGGCTCGCAACCAGAATCGTCTCGGGTCGGTCCTGATCGCCGGCCCGTTGATCCGGGTCAGCCCTCCGAGGCTCGGGCGCGACAACGTGCGGGCGATCCTCCGCGCGGTGGCCGACTCACCGGATACGGAAGGACTCGGCCGCGGCGACCTGCCGGAGGGTTTGCGTCGCGTCGGCGCGCTCAGCAAGCGGCGCGGCTTCGTCTGCGTCATCTCCGACTTCGCCGGAAGCGATTGGTCTCGACCGATGTCCGCGCTCGGTATGCGCCACGATGTACTCGCGATCGCGATCGTCGATCCTCGCGAGTTCGACATCCCTCCCATCGGGCTCGTCACGTTCTCTGATCCGTCTACTGGTTCGACGCGCGAGATGATGGTGACCGCCGACGTACAGCGACGGTTCGCCGAGCTCGCCGCCGAACGGCGCGCCGAGCGCGAGCGGACAGCGCGTGCATCCGGAAGCGATTGGCTGGAGCTGTCGACCGACGCGGACTGGCTGTCGGCGATTGCCGCGCACGTCCGCCGTCGTCGACTTCGCCCGGCGATGGTGCATCGATGAGTTGGGATTTCCTCGCGCCCGGTCGTCTGTGGCTGCTGGTGATCGTCGCGGCGCTCGTCGTCGCGTACGTCGCAGCGCAACGCAGGCGAGCCATCAACACCGTTCGCTTCACCCAGATCGAGATGCTCGAACAGATCGCGCCGCGGCGACCAGGATGGCGCCGTCACGCCGTCGCCGGCGTGCAGCTCGCTGCGCTCACGATCGGAGTCCTCGGCGCTGCGCAACCC
>DASWRR010000333.1:0-16202 GCA_036403055.1 Ilumatobacteraceae bacterium
GCCCGTCCTCGTCGGCACGATCAGCGTCGAGAAGAGCGAGTACCTGTCGCAGCTGTTGAAGAAGCGCGGCATCCCGCACGAGGTCCTCAACGCCAAGCAGCACACGCGGGAAGCGATGATCGTCACCCAGGCCGGGCGGCTCAACTCGGTCACGGTCGCCACCAACATGGCCGGCCGCGGCGTCGACATCATCCTCGGCGGCAACCCCGAAGGTCTCGCTCGCCACGAGGTCGTCAAAGAAGGTCACGATCCCGATGTGTTGGTCGACGACTTCGCCCTACCGCTGCCGGTCGACGAGATGCCCGACGAGTTCAAGGCCGCCCGTACCGCGGCGCTCGCCCGGTACGACCAGTTGCTGGCTCAGTTCAAGGACGAGTGCAAGGCGGAGGGCGACAAGGTCCGTTCACTCGGCGGCCTGTACGTGCTCGGCACCGAGCGGCACGAGAGCCGCCGCATCGACAACCAGCTCCGCGGCCGCTCCGGCCGTCAGGGTGATCCCGGCGAGAGCCGGTTCTACCTCAGCCTCGACGACGAACTGATGCGGTTGTTCGCCACCGGCGCGCTGTCGTGGGTCATGGGCCGTGCCCTGCCCGACGACGAGGCGATCGAAGCGAAGATGGTGACCAAGGCCATCGAGCGTGCCCAAACCACTGTCGAGCAGCGCAACGGTGAGATCCGCAAGAACGTGCTCAAGTACGACGAGGTCATGAACGAGCAGCGCAAGGTGATCTACCGGCGCCGCGATCAGATCCTCGAAGGCGCCGACCTCAAGACCGCGGCGATGGAGTATCTCGCCGAGGCGGTCAACTCGCTCATCGAGACGCACTGCGCCAGCGTGGCCACCGACGAATGGGATCTCGACGGTCTCGTGCTGGAGCTGAAGACGTTCTGGCCGAGCGACATCACCGAGGCGCAGCTGGCAAAGTGCGACGACACCGACGACATGTACGACCTCGTGATGTCGGACGCATCGGCGTACTACGAGAAGCGCGAAGCCGAGCTCACCCCGCCGATCATGCGCGATGTCGAGCGACAGGTGATGTTGCGGATCATCGACCAGCGCTGGCGCGAGCACCTCGAGGAGATGGACTACCTGCAGGAGGGCATCAACCTTCGTGCGGTCGGTCAGAAGGATCCGCTCGTGGAGTGGCAACGCGAGGGCTACGAGATGTTCGGCAGCCTGATGAAGGGCATCGCCCAGGACTTCGTCAAGTACGTCATGCACGTCCAGGTCATCCGCAACGACGAGCCGGCGACGACCGTGCAGAACATGCAGCAGAGCTCCAGCGACAGCGTGCAGCCCGACGGGTTCTCCGCTGCGGCGCGCGCCGCGGCTGCGTCCGGTGAGATCGATCCCGAGGTCGCGGCGCAGGCAGCACCCGCTCCGGTGAAGCAGCAGACGATCGTCAAGGACGAGTGGTCGAAGACACCGCGCAACGCCGCTTGTCCGTGCGGCAGCGGCAAGAAGTTCAAGATGTGTCACGGCGCCAGCGCGTAGATGCGTGACTACTCCGATGATCTGAAGGAGCTCCACCGACGTCTCGGTGAGGCGCACGGCTATCTCCAGATCGATTCGAACAGGGCCCGGCTCGTCGAGCTGGAGCACGAGGTCGCTCGGCCGGACCTGTGGGACGATCAGGACGAGGCGAAGCGGATCAACACGGAGTACGCGAACATCAAGACCGACATCGACCAGTTCGATCACCTCGCCGGCGAGCTCGAAGATGCCGAAGTGCTCCACGAACTGGCCCGCGAGGTCGACGATGCCTCGCAGGAGCCGGAGCTCGACGCGGCGATTCGTTCGATCACGAGCCAACTCGACCAGCTCGATCTGCGCAGCCTGTTCACCGGCGAGCACGACGAGGCCGATTGCATCGTCCAGATCAACGCGAAGGACGGTGGTGTCGACGCCCAGGACTGGGCCGAGATCCTGCTGCGCATGTATGGCCGCTGGGCCGAACGGCGCGGCTTCGGCTTCGAGGTCGACGGCATCAGCGAAGGTGCGGAGGCCGGGATCATGTCGGCGGAGTTCACGTTGACGGGTCGCTATGCGTACGGCTTGATGACGTCGGAACGCGGCACCCACCGGCTCGTGCGCATCAGCCCGTTCGACAACCAGGGCCGGCGCCAGACCAGTTTCGCGGGCGTCCAGGTCTGGCCGGTGATGGACGCGCTCGACCTGGAGGTCAACGAGTCGGAGATCCGCATGGAGGTGTTCAGGGCCAGCGGCGCCGGCGGCCAGCACGTCAACAAGACGTCGTCGGCGGTTCGCCTCATCCACGAGCCGACCGGGCTGATCGCCTCGTCGCAGGAAGAGCGCAGCCAGCTGCAGAACCGTGAGAAGGCGATGCGACGGTTGAAGACGATGATCGCGGCGAAGATCGAAGAGGAGCGCGAGGCGGAGCTCGACAGCATCGCCGGTCAGCAGGCGCAGGTCGGCTGGGGGAGTCAGATCCGCTCCTACGTCGTGCAGCCGTATCAGATGGTGAAAGACCTCAGAACCGACGTCGAGTCGGGCAACGTGACGGCGGTGCTCGACGGTGACCTCGACGAGTTCATGGAGGGGTTCCTGAGATGGCGACGGCGAGAAGCGCAATGACCGAAGTAGTGTTTCCCGGGCTTCGGGCGGAGGGCCGGCTGCAGCAACACTTCCCAAAGAAACACGGCCCGGAGAAACGTCGATGATCCGACTCGAGAACGTCACCAAGAGCTACTCGACGGAAGTCGTCGCCCTCCGTGACGCGAGCTTCGATGTCGCCAAGGCCGAGTTCGTCTTCCTCGTCGGGCCGTCGGGTTCCGGCAAGAGCACGTTGCTGAGGATGATGAACCGCGAGGAGCGCCCCGAGAAGGGCTCCGTGTGGGTTGCCGGTCGAAACATCAACGAGATGTCGGACAGCAAGGTGCCGCACCTGCGTCGCAACATCGGCAACATCTTCCAGGACTACAAGCTGCTGCCGACGCGGACGGTGCACGAGAACGTCGCGTTCGCCCTCGAGGTGATCGGCCGGCCGAAGCACGTGATCCGTCAGCAGGTCCCTGCGGTGCTCGACCTCGTCGGACTCTCGGGCAAGCAGGAACGATTTCCGCATCAGCTCAGCGGCGGTGAGCAGCAGCGTGTTTCGATCGCCCGAGCGTTCGTCAACCGGCCGCTGATACTGCTGGCGGACGAGCCCACCGGCAACCTCGACCCCGCCACAGGCGAGGGCATCATGCGTCTCCTCGACCGCATCAACAAGACCGGTACGACGGTGGTGATGGCGACGCACGACCAACGGATCGTCAACATGATGCGCAAGCGCGTCATCCAACTCGACCGCGGCATCATCGTGCGCGACCAGGCCAGGGGTGTCTACGAATGATCTCACGCCTTCGTTACACGTTGCGCGAGATGTGGGCGAGCCTCAGCCGAAACCTCACGCTGACCGTCGCAGCCGTCATCACATCGATGGTCTCGTTGTTCCTGTTCGGCATGACGCTGCTGATCCAGCAGGCGTTCGACAATCAGCTGAGCCAGTGGACCGGCGGCGTCAAGATGATCGTGTACGTCAAGAACGGCACGGAGACCGCCGCCGTCGATCGCATCCAGCAGGCGTTGGAGAGCCGGCCGGAGATCATCAAGAAGGTCGATTACTGCTCGGTCCAATGTTCTCTCGGTCAGGCGCAGAAGCTGTTCGCCGCTGATCCGGAGTCGCTCAAGTTCCTGTCGGAGAAGAACATCCCGTCGTACTTCAGCGTCGAACCCGTCGACAAGGGCAGCATCCAACAACTCGTCAGCATCCGCCAGTCGTTCGTGGAGCAACCAGGCGTGCTGCGAGCCGACTTTCCCTCCGACCAGATCACGGTCCTCGGCAAGCTCAAATCGTTCTTCGGTGTCCGCACCTACGTGATGTCGGGCGTGTTGCTGTTTGCGTCCATCTTGTTGATCTGGAACACGATTCGAACGGCGATGTTCGCTCGCCGGCGCGAGATCGAGGTGATGAAGTTGGTGGGCGCGACCAACTGGTTCATCCGACTTCCATTCATGCTCGAGGGCCTGTTGCAAGGGCTCGCGGGTGGCGTCTTCGGCAGCGCACTGCTGTTGCTCGGCAACGCGGACTGGACTGCCGGCGTCCGCAAGTTCCCGACCAACGCAGGGCTCGGCGGATTCGTCGTCACCGACGGGTATCCGTTCCGCGTGGTGATCTTCATGGTGCTGCTCGGGGCGTTCGTCGGTGCTGTCGGTTCGGCGACGGCAGCCAGTCGGTTCCTGGACGTCTGACGCGGTTAACTTCCGCGGATGGAGTACACCCAGATCCGTTACGAGGTCGCTGACCACGTCGCGACCATCACGATGAGCCGGCCGGAACAACTGAACGCGTTCACGACGAAGATGATGCGCGAGATGATCGACGCGTTCGATCGCGTGGACGCCGACGACGACGTTCGCGCCCTGATCGTGACCGGCGACGGCCGCGCGTTCTGCGCGGGTGCGGACCTCTCGGCCGGAGGTGCAACGTTCGCCAAAGGGGGCAGCGACGAGCACACGCCGGCCGGCGTTCCACGCGACGGCGGCGGGATGCTCGTGCTGCGAATCTTCGAATGCCTGAAGCCGGTGATCGCCGCGATCAACGGGCCGGCCGTTGGGGTTGGCGTGACGATGACGCTCGCGATGGACATCCGCTTGGCAAGCACCGCGGCGAAGATCGGTTTCGTGTTCGCACGAAGGGGCATCGTGCCGGAGGCGTGCTCGTCGTGGTTCCTTCCACGGCTCGTCGGGATCGGCCAAGCGCTCGAATGGTGCTACAGCGGCCGCGTGTTCGGTGCGCAGGAGGGGCTCGCCGGTGGGCTCCTTCGCAGCGTCCACGAGCCTGGCGATCTGCTCCCTGCCGCCCGGGCGATCGCCGCCGACATCGTCGACAACGCCTCGCCAGTCAGCGTGGCGCTGACACGACGGATGATGTGGTCGATGCTGACCGCGTCGCATCCGATGGAGGCGCACCGCGTCGACTCACGCGCAATCCTTGAAAGGGGACGGAGTGCGGACGCCAAGGAAGGAGTCGAGAGCTTCCTGGAGAAGCGGCCGGCGGTGTTCTCGGATCGTGTCAGCGATGGTCTGCCCGATGTGTTCCCTGACGCATCAACTCCAAAGTTCTCGTAAAGCCGACCGCTCTAGGTGCCGATGTGACATCTGCAACGGTACGCAAGCGGCATATCGCCGGCTCGTACCCGTTGTGACGGGCAACACGAAAAGGACGGGACAACATGAACTCAACAGCAACGAGGCTTCGGGGCGGCGACGTGATCGAACTCGAAATCGACGGTGAAGTGGTCTCGGCACTGGTCCTACTGGCCAACACCGAGACAGTGATCTTCGACCTCTGCGACGGCAGCATGCCGTGCGTGGCACGCCAAGAAGACCTCGCCCAAGTGCGAATCTTCGACGGCCTCGCCGCCTGACCACCGGTCAGCGCTCACATACACGCCGATAGCCTGGGCCGCCGATGAGCGACCCATCTGGAGGCACGTCGAGTCTGTACGACGCCGTCGGCGGTATGCCGTTCTTCGAGCGGCTCGTCGATGCGTTCTACACCGGCGTGGCGAGCGACGACATCCTGTTGCCTCTCTACCCCGAGGCACCGGACCTGAGCGGCGCTCGCCACCGCCTGGCTCTCTTCCTCGCCCAGTACTGGGGCGGGCCGACGACGTACAACGACGAACGCGGGCATCCACGGTTGCGAATGCGGCACATGCCCTTCCACGTCGGTCCGTTGCAACGAGACCGGTGGCTGCACCACATGAGCGCGGCTGTCGAGCAGTGCGCACCAACGGCTGAGATCGCCGAAGTGCTGATGCGTTACTTCGCGCCGGCGGCGGAGCAGATGCGCAACGACACCGGCCTGCCGATCTCGTCACCCGGTCAACCTCGACCGGTGTGACGCGCTCGCAGCGCGTAGCACGCGATCGCGCTGGCCGCGGCCGCGTTCAGTGAATCGACGCCGGGCGCCATGGGAATCCGCACGCGATGCGTGCTCGACGCGAGTGACTCCGCCGACAGCCCGGCTCGCTCCGACCCGATGACGATGCACATCCTCGCGCTCGCTGAGATCGAGTCGATGTCGCCCGCGTCCGCCGAGGGCGTGAGTGCGCAGACGACGAATCCGATTTGGACCAGTCGGCGCAGTTCGTCGGGCATGGACGTGGTCCGTGCCGCCGGAAACCCGATCGCCTGGCCCATGGACACGCGCAGCGATCGCCGGGACAACGGGTCGGCGCTCGTGTAGTCGAAGATCATGCCGTCCCACCCGAGCGCGATCGCGTTCCGCACGATCGAGCCGACGTTGATCGGATTGTCGACGGCCTCGATTGCGATGATGCGTGTCGCCAGATCGCCGAGCTCTGTGGCCGAGCGGCGCGGCGGTCGGGCGAACAAGGCGACGATGCCCTGCGGTGCGCCCAACTGCGTCACCATCGCGCGGACGTCGTCACCGCCGGCGTAGACGGGGACGTCGGCGGGCAGACGATCGGTGATCGGCGGCGGCCGGTCGGCATCGACGAGTGCGACCACGGCCCTGCATCCTGCATCGAGGGCACGCTCGACGACGAGGTCGCCCTCGGCCATGAACAGGCCATCGCCGTCGTCACTGCGTCGTTGGCGACGATTCGTGAGCCCCCGTTCGTTCCGCCGGAACGCCGCGAGTCGCGGATCGTTCGCATCGTCGACCGCGATCAGGTCAGCGATGCCGCGGCCCGATCAGTAGTGCCACGGGTACGGACTCCAGTCGGGTTCGCGCTTCTCGAGGAACGAGGTGCGCCCTTCTTCGGCTTCTTCGCTGGCGTACGCGAGTCGCGTCGCTTCGCCGGCGAACACCTGCTGACCGACGAGGCCGTCGTCGATGAGGTTGAACGAGAACTTGAGCATTCGCTGCGCTGTCGGACTCTTGCTGTTGATCTCCTTGGCCCACTGCAGTGCCGTCGTTTCCAACTCGCTGTGCGGGACGACTGCGTTGACCATTCCCATCCGATGCGCGTCGGCTGCGGAGTACTCGCGACCGAGAAAGAAGATCTCTCTGGCGAACTTCTGTCCGACCTGGCGGGCGAGGTACGCGCTGCCGAAGCCTCCGTCGAAGCTCGCCACGTCGGCGTCCGTCTGCTTGAACTTGGCGTGCTCTGCGCTCGCGAGCGTGAGATCGCACACGACGTGCAGGCTGTGACCACCACCGGCCGCCCATCCGGGTACGACGCAGACGACGATCTTGGGCATGAACCGGATCAGGCGCTGGACCTCGAGGATGTGCAACCGCCCGGCACGTCCCGGCTCGATCGATTCACGGCCCTCGTCGGCGGCGTACTTGTAGCCGTCTCGACCGCGGATCCGTTGATCCCCGCCGCTGCAGAACGCCCACCCGCCGTCTTTCGGCGACGGGCCGTTGCCCGTCAGCAGTACGCAGCCGACATCCGTCGACATCCGCGCGTGGTCGAGCGCGGCGTACAACTGATCGACGGTTCTCGGCCGAAACGCGTTGCGAACCTCGGGCCGATCGAAGGCAATTCGAACCGTCCCGTGAGCGACCGATCGGTGATAGGTGATGTCGTCGAACGTGAATCCCGGCACCTCGCGCCACGCCGCCGAATCGAACAACTCCGAGACCATGGACCACATTGTGCTGCATGGCGCGCTGCTACGTTCAGCCCGTGACCGGCGTGCAGATCTTCGGCGTTCCTGGGATCCCCGAGATCGTCGAGGGCACCGACCTTGCATCGGTCATTGCCGCCGCCGCGTCGGCTGCCGGCACGCCACTCGCCGACGGCGACATCCTGGTCGTCACGTCGAAGGTCGTCTCGAAGGCGGAGGGTCGCACGCTGGAGCTCGCCGATGTCGAGCCATCTGCGTTCGCCACCGAATGGTCACAGACGTGGGGCAAGGATCCGGCGGTGACGGAGGTCGTGTTGCGCGAGGCCAAGCGCATCGTCCGTCAGCTCGGGCCCGTGCTGATCACCGAGACTCGGCACGGGTTCGTGTGTGCGAACAGTGGCGTCGACCAATCGTCGAGCGGAGCGCAGGGACGCGTCGTCCTGCTGCCGGAGGATCCCGACGCCTCCGCCCATCAGATTCGCACCGCGCTCCGCAGCGCGGGCGTGGACGTCGCGGTCATCATCTCCGACACGTTCGGTCGTGCGTGGAGGGAGGGTCAGACCGACATCGCGATCGGCATTGCCGGCATGCAACCGATCTACAGCTACATCGGTCAGTTCGACCCACACGGCCACGAGTTCCAGGTGCAGGCGGTGTGCATCGCTGACGAGCTCGCCGGTGCTGCCGAGCTCGTCAAGGGCAACATCTCGCGGATGCCCGTCGGCGTCATCCGCGGCTACAAGTGGGAACGCGACGACACGGCAACGATTGCACCAGTGCTGCGCGACCAGAGCCGCGATCTGTTCAGATAGCCGGATGCCCGATCCGATCGCAGTCGAACGAACGATTCACGCAGACGCATCGGCGCTCTACGACCTCGTCAGCGACCTCCCGAGAATGGGCGAGTGGTCGCCGGAGAACACCGGTGGCTCGTGGGTCAACGGCGCCGAAGGCGCCGTCGTCGGCGCCAGGTTCAGGGGCACGAACAACCGCAAGTGGGCACGCTGGCGAACGGACGTCGTCGTCACGATCGCCGACCCGGGCGAGCACTTCAGCTTCGATGTGACACGTGGGCCGGTCAAGATCTCGAACTGGGACTACCGCTTCGAGCCTGCCGGCGCGAACACGAAGGTCGTCGAGACGTGGACGGACAATCGCGTTCCCTACGTCGGGACGGTTGTCGGCTGGTTCATCGGGGTGCGCGATCGTCGGGCGCTCAATCGCACGAACATGGAAGCCACCCTTGCGAACCTCGCGGCGACGGCGGAAGGGTGATTACGCGGGGAGTCGCGAGTACTCGACCGCGATGTCGGTCGCAACTGCCACGTTCTGTCTGATCAACGACATGTTGGCGGTGAGACTTCGCCCGCCAGTGTGCTCGACGAGCCGCGACAGCAAGAAGGGTGTGACACCTTGGCCCGACACGCCATGGGCCGCAAGCTCCGCGAGCGCCGCAGAGATGACACCGTCGATCTCGAGGGCCGGGATCTCGTCTGCTGCCGCGATCGGATTCGCGATGCACACGCCACGAGTGAGCAGCAACCCGCGCCACGTCGCGTGGAGGAGTCCGGCCATGCCAGCAGAGCTGTCGATGCGTCGTGGCGCCGGAAGGCCACTGGACCTGCTGTAGAACGACGGAAAGTCGTCACTGCCGAGCACGACGACCGGAACTCCGAGTGTTTCCAGATGCTCGAGCGTCAGGGCGATGTCGAGGATCGACTTGACGCCGGCGCACACGACGGCAACTGGAGTCGTCGCCAGTTCGGCGAGGTCCGCCGAGATGTCGAACGTCGTCGACGCACCGCGGTGCACCCCACCGATCCCTCCGGTGGCGAACACGCGGATGCCGGCGAGCGCAGCGAGATGCATCGTGGCCGCAACTGTCGTGGCTCCGGTTGCTTTGGTCGCAACGAGCCACGGCAGGTCCCGGGTCGTCGCCTTGTGAACATCTGCGCGGCTGGCGATCATCTCGATCTGTGCAGCGCCGACGCCGACGGTGCAGACCCCATCGATCACGGCGATCGTCGCGGGGACAGCACCGCGGTCACGGACGATCGACTCGACGTCTGTCGCCATCGTCACGTTGTCGGGGTACGGCATGCCATGACTGATGATCGTCGACTCCAGTGCGACGACTGCGCGTCCGTCGGCGACTGCCTCGCGCACCTCTTCGCTGACGTGTACTGACGCGCTCACGGTCGCCGGCTCCGGATGTTCACGACCGTACGGTACCGTCGCGCCCACCACGCGGGGCCACACTGGTCGTCGATGAGCGCGGATTCCGAGGAGACGATTCGACTGACGCGCGACGGCGGCGTCGCGACGATCTGGCTCGATCGGCCGAGCAAGCGAAATGCGATGACACACGACATGTGGACGCGCCTCGGCGAGCTCGCGACGCAACTCGGCGCGGACTCCGGCATCCGTGTCGTGATACTTCGCGGCACCGGACCGCACTTCTGTGCCGGCGCCGACATCACCGAGCTGACCGTCGCTCGTCCGGCGGAAGCATCCTTCTCCGACGCAGTGATGACAGCAGAGAACGCGCTGGCGACGCTGCCGAAACCGACCGTCGCGTTCATCACCGGCGATTGCATCGGCGGCGGCTGCTCGTTGGCGATCGACTGCGACATCCGCATCGCGACACCCGGTGCCCGCTTCGGCATCACTCCGTCGAAGCTCGGCATCGTCTACCCCAGCCATGCGTTGGAGCGAGCAACCCATCTGCTCGGTCCTTCGGCCACCAAGCGATTGCTGTTCACCGGTGACCTCATCACGACGGAGGAGGCGAGACGCATCGGCCTGGTGGACGACGTGGTCGATCCCGCACGTGCAGACGGACACCTTGCTACGTTGACCGGCGTGCTGGCGGCCCGATCGTTGTTGACCCAGGCCGCGGTGAAGGCGATGGTCGCCGAGATCGCTGCCCACGGCGAGGTTCCTGCATCAGTTCGCGACCACTGGGATCGCATCGCCGCCGGTTCGCCGGATGCCGCTGAAGGTGTGGCCGCGTTCGTCGACAAGCGTGCGGCGCGGTTCACATGGTCAGGACATCATGACGAGTAGAACGTCGCGCCGTGTCGAGCGTTCACTTCCGTGGCCGGCGTTCGGCCTCGCGCTGGTCGCGATCGCCTTCTTCGCGCTGCCGCTGATCGGACTACTGGCCCGCGCACCGTGGAGCGACGTCACGACGATCCTGCGGACGCCCGCCGTTCGCCAGGCGCTCAAGTTGTCGATCGTCTGCAGTCTCTGCGCGACGGCGCTGTCCGCGATCCTCGGCCTGCCGCTCGCGTGGCTGCTCGCTCGGCGCCGGTTCTTCGGTCGCTCGGTCGTGCGTGCGCTGTGCACGTTGTCGATGGTCCTTCCTCCGGTCGTCGGAGGCGTCGCACTTCTCTTCGCGCTCGGTCGTCGAGGAGTCGTCGGGCAGTGGCTCGACCGATGGTTCGACATCCGACTGCCCTTCACGTCCGCCGGTGTCGTGATCGCCCAGACGTTCGTGGCGATGCCGTTCTTCGTCGTGACGGTCGAGGCGGCCTTGCGTCAAGCCGATCCGGGCCACGACGAGGCGGCGCGAACGCTCGGTGCCCGCCGTTGGTACTCGTTCCGCCGAGTCACCCTGCCGGCCATTCGTCCTGCGCTCGTCGCCGGCGCGGTGCTCTCCTGGGCTCGGGCGTTCGGCGAGTTCGGCGCGACGATCACCTTCGCCGGGAGCTTTCCCGGCAAGACGCAGACCTTGCCGCTGTCGGTGTACCTCGCGCTCGACACGGACCCCCGCGAGGCGATCGTGCTTGCGCTCCTGATGGTTGCTGTGTCGTTCGCGGTCCTCGTCGCCCTGCGCGACCGGTGGCTCGGCGGGGGAGAACGGGCCACGTGACGCTGCGAGCGCACATGAAGCTGACACGCGGAACGCTGCACCTCGATGTGTGGCTCAACGTCATGCCCGGCGAGGTCGTCGCGCTGCTCGGTCCGAACGGTGCCGGCAAGACGACCATCTTGCGTTGCCTCGCGGGGCTGTTGCCGCTCGATCGCGGATCGATCGAGCTGCGCGGGCACGTGGTCGACGATCCCGCAGCAAGCGTCTTCATCCCGTCCGAGCATCGTTCCTGCGGTGTCGTCTTCCAGCAGTACCTTCTCTTCCCGCACATGTCGGTTCTCGAGAACGTCGCGTTCGGTCTGCGCGCCCACGGCGTGGACAAGGCGTCCGCTCATCAGCTCGCGCGGCGTTGGCTCGCGAAGGTCGGCAGCGAAGGTCAGGAGAGATCACGCCCGCACGAGCTCTCCGGTGGTCAGGCCCAGCGCGTCGCACTCGCACGCGCGCTCGCTCCCCAACCGAAGCTGCTGCTCCTCGACGAGCCGCTCGCCGCGCTGGACGCGCGCACGAAGATCGGCGTGCGCCGCGAGCTGCAGCGACACCTCGCGGAGTTCGCGGGTTGCGCCGTCCTGGTGACGCACGATCCAGTCGACGCGTACACCTTGGCGGACCGCGTCGTGATCGTCGAGAACGGGCACGTCGTCCAGGACGGATCGTTCGTCGAGATCGCGGCTCATCCGCGGTCGGCGTACGTTGCCGAACTCGTCGGCGTCAACCTGGTGACGGGGGTGATGATGGGAGGCGGTGTCTTTGCCGTGGACGGTGGCGCGACACTCGTCGTGACCGAGGCCGATGTCGACGGGCCGGCAATTGCCGTCATCCGGCCGCAAGCCGTTTCGCTGCATGTCATCCGACCGGAAGGCAGCCCGCGCAACACGTGGCCGGCGTCGGTCATCGATGTCGACCATCGCGCCGATGTCGTGCGCGTTCGTCTCGAAGGCCCGGTACCGCTGACCGCCGAGATCACCGCAGCGGCGGCCGACGCATTGCGGATCAAGGTGGGTCTCGAGGTGTGGGCCGCAGTCAAGGCGACCGAGATCGCGGTGACGCTCAACTGACCGCGGCGTCAGCGGCGGATCACCGGCAACGTCTGCCTTCTGCCAAGATCTCCCCATGGTGAACGACCGGGACGATGTGACGTGACGAAGCTGATCGAGCGGATCGGTGTCGTCGGCTGCGGCTTGATGGGCTCGGGAATCGCCGAGGTGTCGGCGCGGGCGGGACTCGATGTGGTCGTGACAGAGAGCTCGCCCGCAGCTGCGGAGGCAGGCATGGCTCGCGTCGCGTCGTCGTTGAAGCGAGCGGTCGCTTCGGGCCGGTTGTCGGACGCGGACCACGACGCCACATGGCAACGAATGGCGTTCGGTCATGATCTCGACTCTCTGGCCGACTGCGACGTCGTGATCGAGGCGGTGGCGGAGGAGGAGCGCGTCAAGCTCGACGTGTTCGCCCGTCTCGATGCCATCTGCAAACCGGATGCGGTGCTCGCGTCGAACACGTCGAGCATCCCGATCATGAAGTTGGCGAGGGCGACGAAGCGCGAGGCGAAAGTCATCGGCATCCACTTCTTCAACCCGGTGCCTGTCCTGCCATTGGTCGAGTTGGTGTCCTCGCTACTGACGTCGCCAGAGACGGCGACCGACATGGAACACTTCGCCTCGGAGACGCTCGGGAAGACGGTGATCCGCTCGCGTGACCGCGCCGGCTTCATCGTCAACTCGCTGTTGATCCCGTACATCCTCGCCGCGATCCGCATGCTCGAGTCCGGGTTCGCAACCGCCGACGACATCGATACCGGCATGGTCAAAGGGTGCGCGCACCCGATGGGTCCACTCCGCCTGGCCGACCTGATCGGTCTCGACACCGTGCAGGCCGTCGCCGAGTCGCTCTACAGCGAGTTCAAGGAGCAGCTGTACACACCGCCGTCACTGCTGCTGCGAATGGTCGAAGCCGGGCTGCTCGGGCGCAAGGCAGGGCGCGGGTTCTATGAGTACTGAGCGCGACAGCCGACTGCAATGGATCTACGCGTCGCGTGGCGAGGACCAGCTGCGCGAGCGGTACGACGTCTGGGCGAAGGACTACGACGACGACCTCGACAACCTGCGATGGACAGCGCCGCAAGCCGGTGCCGAACGATGCGCGCACTTCGCAGTGCCGGGCGCGGAGATCCTCGACGCAGGGTGCGGGACCGGGCTCGTCGGCGTCGCGCTCGCGGCAGCTGGCCACACGGGAATCGTCGGGTTCGATCTGTCGGCCGGCATGCTCGAACGCAGCAGGCAACGCGGCGTGTACTCGGAGTTGCACGAAGGTTCGCTGTTGGCGCGACTCCCGTTCGACGATGGTCGATTCGGATCGGTGGTCTCGGTCGGCGTGTTCACGCTCGGCCACGTCGACGGGTCGGCGTTTGCCGAACTGGCGCGCGTCACGATGCCCGGCGGTCATGTGTCGATGACCTTCCGCGACGACGCCGTCGATCACCTCGGGTATCGGGCCGAACAGCAGCGCCTCATCGACGCCGGGGCATGGCAGCTGGTCGACCGCACCGAGCCGATGGCCCTCATCCACGAAGACGGCGACGACATCATGCTGCGCGTGTGGACGTGGCAGGTGGGCTGACCTCGTCGAGTGGCTGCCTGGCGTCAGCGCTTGGACGGGGGGCGGCGTAGCGAACGCCGAGGCAGCCCGATCTCGGTCTCCAGCGACGCCATCGCCCAGTCGGCGACGGTGCTCTGATCGAGGAGGCCTGGGTGCGCGGCCACCTGCAGGCTCAACCCGTCGAGCAGTGAAAGGACCCGCCACGCCGTCGCGTCGGGATCGTCACACACCAGCACGCCCTCCGCGACGCCGTCCGCGACGGTCGTCGCGATCAATCGTTGCCACGCGACGTTGAGCCGCAACGATGTCGCGGCCAATGCCGGTCGGCGGCTGGCTTCTGCCCAGGCATCGAGCCACATCTGGAACCCGCGGTAGTCCTCGGTGCGGATGTACGACGAGAAGAACGTGGACAGTCGATCGATCGGGCCGGCGCAGGCCGACATCTCTGCGGTCGTCGCCGCGAGGTCTGCGCCGGCGGCCTCGTCGAATGCGGCGGCCAGCACATCGTCCATCGACGCGAAGTAGTGGTGGATCAAACCGCTCGACGTTCCCATCTCTGCCGCGACGTCGCGCACGGTGGTGTTGGCGAGTCCCTTGACGGAGGCGACGCGCAGTGCTGCGGCGACGATCTCTTCTCGGCGAGCCGTAGGGCTGAGGCGCGTCACTGCGCCAACAGTATCCCTTATTGCGCACGTGTCCAATAGGTTCTACGATTTGGCGATGGTCCTCACCACGCCCTTCCACGAGCGCTTGGCGCCGCTCAACGAGACACAGTTGTGGTCGCACTGGTCCGGCTACCTGTCTGCGGTGAAGTACCAGATGTCTGACAAGTTCGAGTACTTCGCGGTCCGCAACGCGGCGGGGTTGATCGATACGTCGCCGCTGTACAAGTACCGGATCGGCGGTCGCGACGCCGGCAAGTTCCTCGGCCGCGTCCTCGCTCGCGACATCGCCGCATGCCGCGACGGTCAGGCGCAGTACACGCTGTGGTGCGACGAGCGTGGCTTCGTCGTCGAGGACGGTGTCGTGATCCGATTCGCCGCCGACGACTACATCCTCACCTCTGCCGAACCGAATCTCGCGTACTTCCAGAACCTCGTCGGCTACGACCAGATCGAGATCACCGACGTCTCCGACGACTACGCGTCGCTCGCGGTCCAGGGACCAAAGTCGCGCGAGATCTTGGCGTCGCTCGATCCGGAGATCGCCAAGCTCGGCTTCTTCCATCACGGCCCGGCGAAGATCGGCAACGTCCCGGTCCATGTCTCTCGAACCGGATACACCGGCGATCTCGGCTACGAGATCTGGGTCGGTGCCGATGGCGCGCTCGAGATGTGGGACGCGTTGCGCGACGCCAGCAGCGGCATGGGGGTGCTCCCGGTCGGCCAGAACGCATTGCTGATGACCCGCATCGAGGCAGGCCTCGTGCTGATCAACGTCGACTTCCGCTCGAGCCGGTTCGCCTTCAACGATGGTGAGTGCTCGACGCCGATCGAGCTCGGCTTCGCGTGGATGTTCCGTGATCTGGCGACGTCGACTCGTCGCTTCATCGGCCGTCAGTCGATCGAACGGGAGCTCGCCCAGAAGTCGTCGCGATGGAAGATGTCTGGGCTCATCATCGATTGGCGTGACTGGGACCGTCAGTTCGTAGATGCCCACCTGATCCCGCCGAAGGACGAGACACCCGTCGTCTACGAGATGATGCTGTACGACGACAACGGCAACCGCGTCGGGTACACGACCAGCTTCATGTACTCGCCGATGTTGCAACGCCACATCGCGATGGCGAGGGTCCGGCCCGATCTCGCGACCGCCGGATCGCGCGTCAACCTCGAGATCACGATCGATCACCGCTACCACACCGTGCCAGCGACCGTCGCCCGGCCGCCGCTGTTCAACCCAGCGAGAAAGACGTCCTGAACGATGCCTGCCAAGACTTCCTTCGACGCAATCGTCATCGGCGGTGGCCACAACGGTCTCGTCAACGGCGCCTACCTCGCCAAGTCCGGATTGCGGACGCTGATCATCGAGCGTCGCCACATCGTCGGCGGTGCGGCGATCACGGAGGAGCTGATCCCGGGGTTCCACTTCACGACGTTCTCGTACGCGCTGAGCCTCTTGCGA
>DASWRR010000334.1:0-5108 GCA_036403055.1 Ilumatobacteraceae bacterium
CGATACTTCGGTGTCGAAGTGGTCGCCGAGCAGTACCTCTCGATCTTCGAGGCGCTCGTCGCGACGGGTCGCACGAGACGTGCGTGAACCCATCTGCATCACGATCCCGTTCCACGCGGACCTGTCGTACCTCGAGACCGCGCTGCGTTCGTTGATCGGTCAACGCGATCTCGACTGGACGGCGATCGTCGTCGACGACGCGAGCCCCCAGCCGGGCGCGTCCCAAGTCGTCGCAGCGCTTGGAGATGACCGAATCGACATCGTGCGCAACGACACCAACCTCGGGATCGCCGCCAACTTCAACCGTTGCCTCGAACTCGGTGCGAACGCCGCCGCGATCGTCACGATCTTTCATGCTGACGACGTGTTGGAACCGGGGTACGTGTCGAGCGTCCGAGCCGCTCACAGCGCGTTTCCGGACGCGGCATGTGTTGCGCCGCGTGCGACGGTGATCGGCGGCGACGGTCATCCGAAGCGGACCCTTGCGGACACGACGAAGGCGCTGCTGTGGCCGCGCCGCCTGCCGTTCGTCCTCGAAGGTGATCGCGGGCTGGCTCGCCTCGTGCACGGCCTGTTCTTCTACTGCCCGGCGGTCTCCTACCGCGTCGACCTGCTCCCCGAACTGCGGTTCGACGGGCGATGGCAGCAGGTGATGGATCTTGATCTGTTCGGCCGGATCCTCCTCGACGACGGCTGCATCGTCGTGGTCGGCGACCGCGAGTATCGCTACCGAAGGCACGATGCGAGCGCGACTGCTGCGCACACGCGGTCGTCGTTGCGCTCGACGGAAGAGGCTGCGGTCAGCCGCGAGATCGTTGACGCGGCGCGACGAAGAGGATGGCTGCGGGCGGTGCGCGCGGGCCGTCTGCGGCCGATCGTGCGCGCCGGCGACTGGTTGTCGCGAAGGCACCGAACTACCGTTTTGTAGATGCGTCGTTCGGCGGTAGCGATTGTTCTGTCCGCAGCGGTGGGTTTCGTGCCATTGGTGCCCGCTCCCGGAGCGCCGTTCGCGGCGGCCGCCGGTTCGATCGCGAGCGTCTCGTGCGGGTCGAGTCCTGTCGGCGGTGGACCGTCGCTGAAGCCGGTCACCGGCATCAACGCGACGACACCTGAACGATTGATCGACACGCGATCGGGCATCGGCGGCGCGACGACACCGCTCGGGCCGGGTTGTGTGCTGCGCATCGAGACACTCGGCGTCCCGGAGGTTCCGGCCACAGCCGATGCGCTGTCGCTGTCGGTGACGGCCGTCGACAACACCCAACCCGGCTTCCTCACCGTGTACCCGTGCGGCGGCGCACGGCCCGGAACGTCGAACCTCAACACGCGGCTCGGCGTGGCCGCGGCGAACAACGTCGTCGCTGCGCTCGACACCACACGGGCGGTGTGCATCTACTCGTCGACCACGACGCAACTGGTCGTCGACCTCTTCGGTTGGTACGGGTCGACGGGCATGGAGTACGTCGACATCTCGCCGGTGCGCGCCCTCGACACGCGGTTCGGTCCGCGGCCCGACGCCGGCGGAACCGGACGCGTTCACGCGAACACGCCGTATGCGTTGCCGTTGGCCGGGACGTGGGTACCCGCAGACGCGCGAGCGGTGTTGGTGAACCTCACGGTCGCGTCGTCGGCGGGCCCCGGGTTCCTCGTTGCCTATCCGTGCGGAACGCAGCCGCCGTTGGCGTCGAACGTCAACTTTTTGACGAACGAGGATCGTGCCGGTTCGACGATGGTGGGCCTCGGGCCGGACGGCTCGCTGTGCCTTCTCAGCAACGTCGACTTGCACATCGTCGTCGATGTGAACGGTTACTTCGTGCCCGACAAGTTCGGCCCGAAGGCGATCGTGCAGCCGTTCGCGGGTCAGCGCATCGTCGACTCGCGAGATGGAACGGGCGGGTGGTCGACACCGATGGCGGCCAACGAAGTTCGTTCCTTCGACCCGACCCCTGGCTCGTCGACGGTCGACAACGTCTACTCGGCGACGCTCAACGTGACCGCCACCGAAGCGGCCGGAGCCGGCCATCTCCGAGTCTTTCCGTGCACCGGCAGCACGCCGCTGGTGTCGTCGCTCAACTTCGACCGCAGCGGTGAGGCGACGAACCTCGTGACGGTCCCCGTCGGCAGTGACGGCCTCGTGTGCGTCTTCGCCAGCATCGCGACGCAGGTGGTGATCGACGAGTTCGCCACGCTGCAGGCGCCGGGTCTCGCCAAGCGGATGACGATCACCGGCGCGACACCGTTCCCGAGCTTCGACCCGACCGGTCTCGATTACGACATGATCTGCCCGGCGGGTGGCGCGAACTTGACGATCGATGCGGTCGGGACCGCGCAGGTCGCGGTGACGATCGACGGAGTCGCCGCGACATCGATCACGAGCAAGCACCTCGCCACCGATGCGATCACACGCGTCAGGTACACGCGCGGTGGCGACACCGTGGAGTACACGTTGCGGTGCCTGCCGCCCGACTTCCCGCCGTACGACGTCGATCGGCCGGGGTCGCCGCAGCCCGGCTGGTACATGGGTGGCATGGGTTGGTCCGTGCCGCCGACGTCGAAGTTCGTCGTCATCCTCGACAACCACGGCGCGGTGATCTGGTACAAGCGGACCGACAACCAGTTCGTCCTCGACGCCAAACCATGGACGAACGGGAACATCGCCTGGGTGCCGCAGCTGGGTCCTGCATTCGGTGTCGATCCGACGCGCGGGTATCGAGTGAATCGGCTCAACGGCACCCTGGTCGCGGAGTTGAAGTCGAGTGCCGGAACCGCAACCGATCACCACGACATGGTCCCGTTGCCCGGCGGCGGCCGGACGATGATCACGTACGTGACTCGTACGACCCAGGCGAACCTGGTGCCGCTGCAGCCGATCGCCGCGCCTGGCGTCAACCCCACAGCGACCGACAAGGCGATCGACAGTGAGATACAAGAGATTCCCGCCGTCGGTCCGACGTGGACGTGGAACACCATGCATCACTTCGCGACATCCGAGACGACGGTCGTCCCGCAGCGCTTCGTCGCACCCGGCGCACCCGCGCCGGGAGGAATCGATCTCGCGCACGTCAACTCGATCGACCGTCAGCCGAACGGTGACTACATCGTCTCTGCTCGACATCTCGACGCGGTGTTCCGCATCGATCGCGCCACCGACAAGGTGCTGTGGAAGCTCGGCGGCACGCCGACACCCGCGCCGAATGCAGACGGCACGATCGACATGGCCATCATCGGTGACCCGCTCGGTGGTCCGAAGCGGATGCACGACGCGCGGCTCGGCGCAGATGGCGTGCTCACGTTGTTCGACAACGAGTCGGGCACAGGGCACGCGCCGCGTGCCGTGGCGTACCAGCTCGACGAAACGGCGCACACGGCGACGATGTTGTGGCAGCGGCCGTACCCGAACCCAGCGGCGTCGAGCTTCGGATTGGGGAGTGTGCGCCGCAATCCCGACGGGTCGACGGTGATCAGTTGGGGCGTGCTGCAGCCGTTGATGGAAGAGGTCGACGCCGACGGTCATCGGATGCTCGCTGTCACGGATCCCGCACCGGGCGCGATCTCGTATCGGTTCATCAAGGTTCCGACCGCCACGTTCGACCGCGACACGTTGTTGCAACTGGCGGGCGGCAACCTCGAGGCACCGTAGAACCGGCGCGCCGACACGCCGCGTCGTTCTCAGCCCATCGGTTAGCGTCGAATCGTGCAGCAAGCGGGCCATGGGTACGTCCACGAGATCTCGATCGTGGTCCCCGTGTACCAAGGAGCCGACACGCTGAAGCCGCTGATCGAGGAGATCGTGCCGCTGCTCGACCCGACCACGACGCCCGCTGGGAACACGTTCAGGGTCATCGAGATCCTCCTTGTCCACGACAACGGACCAGACGATTCGGCTGCGGTGATCCGCGAACTGGCGAAGTGCTATCCGGCGATTCGCCCGGTGTGGTTGTCCCGGAACTTCGGTCAGCACGCCGCCACGCTTGCGGGGATCGCAAGCTCCGGGGGAGCGTGGGTGGTGACGCTCGACGAGGATGGCCAACACGTGCCGGCCGACATCGGTCTGATGCTCGACGTCGCGGTGTTGGCCAAGGCGCAACTGGTCTACGGACAGCACGAGGGCAAGCCGCCGCACGCGTGGTGGCGCAACACGACGAGCGCGGTGGCGCGGCGACTGGCGCGTTGGATGGCCGGCTCCGACATGCAGAGCTTCAGCAGCTTTCGTTTGATCCTCGGGACGCATGCCCGCGCGGTGGCCGCGTACTGCGGGCCACGGATCTACCTCGACTCGGCGTTGCGTTGGGCGATCGGGACGACCGAGATGTGCGCGGTCAGGACGCGGCCGGTGTGGCGCGAGGGCTCGGGGTACAACTTCGGTCGGCTGCTCTCACATTTCTGGACGCTCGTGCTCAGCAGCGGGACGCGCCCGTTGCGGATCGTCTCGGCGCTGGGAATGGTGTGCGCGGCAACCGGCTTCGTCGGCGCTGGGTGGATCGTCTTCCGCCAGCTGACGACGAACGACATCATCCCGGGTTGGGCCTCGATGACTGTTGCGTTGCTGGTGACGACCGGACTGATCCTGTTCGCCCTCGGCGTCGTCGCCGAGTACGTCGGCACGCTGTTGCGAACCGTGCAGGGCCGCCCGCTCTACATCATCCTCGACGACCCCAACGACGGACCACTGGGCGAAGCAGCCCAACGATGAAGTTGCTCGTCGTCGGTCGAGGACTGCTCGGCAACGGCATCGTGCGCTGCGCGTTGCACGACGATCTGCATCCCAACGAGACGATCGATTGGTCGGCACCCGCTGTCGCTCGGGACCAGCTCGCTCGCATGGCACGATCGTTCGCCGGATCAGTCGGCGACACATGGCGCGTCGCGTGGTGCGCGGGCGCCGGTGTCGTCGGCACGTCCGACGCGCAGTTCCTCGACGAGCAGTCGTACCTCGAAACGTTCCTCGACGCGTTGGCGGGCGCGATGACCGTCGCCGCGGCGGGGCGCGGTGGTTTGTTCTTCGCCAGCTCGGCCGGTGGCGTGTTCGGTGCCGGCTCGTCGGAGGCGATCACCGAGCTGTCGCCGGAGACGCCGGTGTCCGCATACGGAGAGTCGAAGCTCGTCCA
>DASWRR010000335.1:0-3322 GCA_036403055.1 Ilumatobacteraceae bacterium
AGTGACCGGTCAATCGGCGCTGCGCTTCGAGCGACAGCGACTGCCCTCGGGCGACGATCAGATGTTCCTTGGAGAAGACGTCGAGAAACTCCTCGAGATCGTCCCCTTCGAGCGGTCGACTGAGATCGGCGTCTACTTCTACTCCGAACGGCGAAAGTGACTTCCAGGAAAATCCCATTGCTGGTCCCCCATTGCGTAGTGGCAGTGGGGCTGTCGCGCCGCGGCGCTGGACCCCTCGTTGACTGTACAAGATATACTTGAAGTGTTCTATTTGTCAATGGCTCGAGTCGTTGAAAATTGCAAAAGTCGGGCGGTCACAGCGCACTCGGCACGCCTGTCCTCGAGGCGAGTTCGGCAACGAGCCGCGCAAGTTGCTCGGGCGTATTTCCATGGAGCATCACTTCGTCGGCACCCGCAGTCCGGTACGCCTCGATGCGATCGGCGCATTGCGACTCGGTGCCCACCGCGGCGCCGTCTTCGACCCAAGACTCGGGTAGAACGGATCCGGCCTCGACGAGCTGGTCGAGCGTGAAGGCCCAGTCGGCCAGCCCGCCATCGAGCGCCGCGAACATCGGGTGGGAGCGCAGCACGTCCAGGGTCGCCGGGTCCCAGTCGTTGGCCGCGACGAGCAGCTCGCCCATGCCCTGGGCCTGAAGATACGTGACGAGCCGGCCGGTCACGATGGCCGCCGACTTGTCGGCACTCAGCGAAGGCGCGACAGCAACCGTTGCGATGACGCGCACACTTGACGGGTCTCTACCCGCGCGCTCAGCAGCGCTCCGAACGATCGCTGCGCTGCGCGTGACCGATTCGGTCGTCAGGAACGGATGCAAGATGACGGTGTCGTAGAGTTCGCCCGCTGCTTCCAACGTGCGTGGGCCGATCGCAGCGAGGCCGAGTCGCGGCGGAGCGCCGTCATAGCGATGCGTCGCTCGAAGCTCCGGGAACCGCCCCAGCGGCCCGTCGTAGTCGACCGTCTCCCCCGCCCACAGTTGTTGCAGCAGACGAGCAATGTCACAGAGCATGGCGGTGGTCGGTGACTTCAAGCCTCGTCCCGGCCAGATGCCGCCGGCGCTTCGACCGATGCCGAGCGTGAAGCGACCCGACGAGAGAGCCTGCAGCGTCGTGGCCATCCCGGCAAGCACGAGCGGGTGTCGGGTGTGCGGATGTGTGGCCGCAGTGCCGAAGCGCAGCAATGTGGTCGTCTGCGAGACAGCGCCCAGCATTGCACCGGCCTCTTTCTGATCCCATCGATCACTGAGCCAAACTCCGCCGAAGCCGAGCTTTTCCGCAGATCGGGCATGCTTGGGGCCATCCCGCGGGTCGAAGATGCGGCCCGGCAGAAGGTACGTACTTAGCCAGTCGAGCATCAACGAGGTGTGCCTGGCGGCGTCGTGAACGTCGCCGTCATGATCTCGCCGCCCCACGAGACGTTGTACGCCGGAAGCGCCAGCCGCAGCCACTCGTTGAGACCGCGTTTCGTGTAGCGGAGTGCGTTGACAGGCATCGCTGCGAGCTTCTTTGCGTATTCCTGAGCGCGCGCCTTTGATGCCCCGGTGTCGACCACTTCAGTGATGAGACCCACTCGTTCGGCGTCCTCCGCGGTGAGCTCATCGCCCATCAAAAGGAACCGCTTGGCGCGCATCAGCCCCATCGTGATCGGCCACAGAAGGACACCTCCATCTCCGGCAGCAACCCCAGCCTGTACGTGCCGATCGGCGAACACGACGTGGCGTTCAGCAACCACGATGTCGTTCAGAAGTCCGAAGGCCAGGACCCCACCCATGGAGGTGCCGTTGATCGCAGCAACGGTGGGTTTCGGGAAGTCGATTGCATTGATGAGCATCTGACGAATGTCGTCCATCACATGCATGATGTAGGGCAGATCGCCGCTCGTCATGGTGGCAAACAGCTCCGGTGACGGCCCCTCGCTGAACGAATCCCCCGCACCCGTGACGACAACCGCCCTGATGGCATCGTCGAGCGCCAGACGCGGCCAGAGGGCGACAAGTTCGTCGTGGCCCTTCGGCGTCAGACGATTGCCATCGTGAGGACCGTTGAGCACAACGGTCGCCACTCCTTCCTCAATTGCGATCTCGAGGAACTCGAAGTCGTCGTACGTCATCGAGAAACCTGTTGCGGCCACTAGTACTCCGTCCGTTCTGCCATGCGCTTTTGAACACCATCGTGTTGAGCCGGGGCGCGCAAGGCTCGAAGCCGAGCAAGTTTGTCGACCTCGCCGCTGATCGATCCGTTGGCGAGGACCTCCTCCATGCTCATCTCGCCGCGATGGTTCTTGGCGCTGTCGGAGAACGACATGTGCATCGTGACATCAGGATCTTCGATAGTGCCAAGTGCAGCTTCGGCGAGGTTGCCGTCCTTGAACAGCCAGTAGTAGGCAAAGTCGCCATCCGGACCGTCCGCGACGAAGAACTGCAAGCGCACATCGAGCCCCGCTTCACCGGGCAATGCGTTGTCGACCTCGCGACCGGCATCCAACCATTCTTGGGAGAGATACCGCACGGTCACCAGGCCCCTTGCGTCATCATCTCCTGGTAACGCAGCCACCAGTTCCACTGCGGATCATCCTTGCTGAAGCCGTCGTAGACCTTCCCGCCGCCCCCCCAATTTTCCGGCTTGTGCTCGCCCAGAACGGCGTTGTACTTCAACGTCTCCTGACGACCGATGAACCCTCGTGCTGTTGCAGTCATCGCCGGCCATGTCTCGGCGTCGTCCTGTTCGATGAAGCCGCTGATGCCTGTCATGAGCACAGACGTGCGACGGGCGGCAAGCTTCACTTCCTCCGGCGCGTCCTTCTCCACGAGCGCCCACGACAGCAGTTCAACTTTGTCTGGACCCTTCGGGAACGTCGTATGAATTCGCGTGATAGCCGACACCGAACCGTCGGCCGCCCGACCCGGCGTGTTCCACACGAAGAGGTTCGGGAAGATCTGACCGACGGACGGAGGGGTGTCGGTGAGGATCTGCAACTGCGGCTCGGAAAGATGGCGGAACACCTGATCGAGCATGTCGACCGTTGTGCCCGGCGGTGGCATCACTCGCAGTTGTTCCTCGAGGCTCAGCCCCTCGGCGCTTGCACCCCAGAACTTCTTCGGGTTACCGGAGCAGCGGATGTTGTGGCCATTCACGCCGACGTTGATCGCCCAAGATCCTCGCGAGTAGTCCGCCATGCCAAGGTCGCCGAGCGAGCCGTGCAGCGTCATCGCGTGATATCCATCGCCGGCCCATTGCTCCGATGTCGCTTTCCAGTTGGTGTTGATGATGAACCGCTGCGGAGCGCCAACTACTTCGAGCCCAGCGT
>DASWRR010000336.1:0-1678 GCA_036403055.1 Ilumatobacteraceae bacterium
GGCCCCGTCGACGTGGAGCCACGCCCCATGCGCATGCGCGATCGCCGCAAGATCGCCGATCGGATCGATCGCACCAGTGTTGACGTTTCCGGCCTGACAGCACACGATCGCCGGTCGCGACTCGTCGCTCGCGAGGACGCGTTCGAGGTCGCCAGGCACCATGGCACCGTTGGCGTCGACCGCCACGTGTTCGATGCACGCAGTCCCGAGCCCGAGCAAGCGCGCCGCTCGCGGGACCGTGACGTGGACCTCCTCACCCACGACCAGCCGGATCGGGGGACAACCGAACAGACCGTCCGTCTCGACGTTCCATCCGATTGCCGCGAGAACGTGGTGACGAGCGGCGGCCAGCGCGGTGGTGTTGGCCATCTGGCCGCCGGTGACGAAGCCGAACGACGACTCGGGCGGCAGGCCGAGCAGGTCGAGCATCCACCGACCTGCGACCTCTTCGATGATCGAGGTTGCCGGGCTCGGAGCGAACAGTCCGGTGTTCTGGTCCCATGCGGTCACGAGCCAGTCGGCGGCGAGCGCCGCGGGGAGCGCGCCGCCGATGACGAACCCGAAGAACCTTCCGGAGTCCATCGCCATCAGCCCGCCGGCCTCCACGGCGTCGGCCATGCGATTCACGACTGCGACAGCATCGTCACCGTGCTCGGGTGTCGGTCCGCCGAGCGCGGCTCGCAGGTCCGCCGGCGTCGCAGTCGGCGTCACCATTGCCTCGTGCAAGCCGCCGCGATAGGCGATCGCGCGTTCCGCGATCGACCTGTAGAACTCCGATTCGTCCATTGCCGTCGACCGTAGCAAGGTGCCCGACGGCGACAGGACGACCTACGCGCTGACCGCGTCGACGAAGGCGTCGGGTTCTTCGAGGCTCAATGTGAGCTCACCGATTCGCAACGGGAAGAACAGGCATCGACCGGCCGCCTTCGGTGCGACGATCAGTTGGACGAGGCCCTTGCCGGATCCGTTCACGAGCCAGCGATCACGCCATCCGTGAGCACCCCATCCCCAGACCGGACCGTCGACGCGCGCCGCATGGACGATCGACGATCGGGGCACGTCGGCGGTGAACGCCCATCCACCCGGTCCCATCCTGACCAGAACTCGCTGTGCGTCGACCTCGACCACCGAGTGACGCGGACCGGTCATCAGGAACGTCATCAGCGGTTTCAACACGGGCGCGTACGAGAACCGGAAATCGGCGGTCTTCACCTCACCGAGCCTATTGCCGGGCGGCTACCGTCCAATCGTGTCCGCAGACGGAGATGACCAGTTCTCGCCGAGCACCGACGAGTTGCTCGAGAACAACTCGCGCTACGTCGAGACGTTCTCCAGTCACGACCTTGCTCTTCAGCCACGCCGCCATCTGGCGATCGTCGCGTGCATGGACAGCCGCATGGACATCTTCGAGATGCTCGGGCTCGCCCACGGCGACGCACACATCATTCGCAACGCAGGAGGGGTCGTCACCGACGACGTCATCCGTTCACTCGTGCTGTCACAACGACTGCTCGGCACACGCGAGATCATCCTCCTGCATCACACTGACTGCGGCATGCAGCGGCTCGTCGGGGACACGCTGAAGGACGACATCGAGGAAGAGACAGGGATCCGACCCGGCTGGTCGACCGAGAGCTTCCGCGATCCCTATCAGAACGTCCGCCAGTCGATCCGACGG
>DASWRR010000337.1:0-5065 GCA_036403055.1 Ilumatobacteraceae bacterium
TCATCACGGGCCCGGGTCTGCTCGGTCGGTGGTGCGCGCCCTGGACGCGCTGAACCCCACGGCGGTGCTCGTCGAGCTTCCCGCTGATTGTGAGGCCGCGCTGGCGTGGGTGGGCGACGAGCAGTTGGTGCCGCCGGTCGCGCTGCTCGGGTACGTCGTCGACGAGCCGCAACGCGCCGCGTTCCTGCCGTTCGCGGAGTTCAGCCCGGAGTGGCAAGCGTTCACGTGGGCCCGGCGGCACGACGTCGTGGTGCGGGCGATGGACCTCCCGATGCAGCAGTCGTTGGCTGCTCGCGGCGACGATGAGTTCGAGACGGTGGACGGCCCGGTCGGTGATCCGTTGGCTGCGCTCGCTGCCGCGGCGGGTGATCCCGATCCTGAACGTTGGTGGGACGATGTGATCGAGCACCGCGGCGACGGAACGCCGGCGTTCGATTCCGTCGCGATGGCGATGACGGCCGTTCGTGGCAGCCGCGACGCGCTGACCCTGCGTGAAGCGCAACGCGAGGCGCACATGCGCCAAGTTCTTCGCACGGCGATCGGCGCCGGGCACGAGCGCATCGCTGTCGTGTGCGGCGCGTGGCACGTACCCGCGCTGGCAGAGCCGTTGCCATCGGCGGCAACGGACGCGCAGACATTGCGAGGACTCCCCAAGGTGAAGGTCGGCGTCTGCTGGGTTCCATGGACGCATCGGCGGCTCGCATCGTCGTCCGGGTACGGCGCCGGTGTGCGCAGCCCTGGCTGGTACGCGCACGTCTTCAAGCATCCGGGTGAGCACGGCATCAGCCGTTGGTTCGTCGGCGCGGCGCGGCTGTTGCGTGATCGCGGGATGTCGGCCTCGCCCGACGATCTGATCGCCGCAACTCGGGCAGCCACCACGTTGGCGGCACTTCGCAACCGGCCGCGACCCGGCCTTGCGGAGGTGCTCGACGCAGCGGACACCGTGATGGCCGGCGCCAGTGGCATGGCGTTGATCGAGCGCGAGTTGATCGTCGGGGATGCGATCGGAGAGGTGCCCGACGACGCCCCGCAGGTGCCGCTGGCGCGCGATCTCGCGGCGCAGCAACGAAGGGTTCGCCTCAAACCCGCGGCAACGCCGCAAACGATCGAGTTGGATGTGCGGGCACCCAACGGTCGTGCTCGGTCGGTGCTGCTGCATCGGTTGCGCGCGCTCGGCGTGCATTGGGGACACGTCGAGGAAGGCCGCGGCAGCAGCGGCACGTTCCGCGAGACGTGGCGCCTGCTGTGGGAGCCCGAGCTGACGATCCGGGTGATCGAACTGTCCGCTCACGGCACCACCGTGGAGGCCGCGGCCAGCCATCGGCTGCTCGAACGGGCCTCGTCGGTCGATGCGTTGGCCGACCTGGTCGCGATCCTCGACGTCGCCCTGTTGGCGGATCTGCCCGGCGTCGTCGCCCCGGTCGTCGCGCGTGTCGAGGCGCAGGCCGCCCACGACCCCGATGTCGTGCAGCTGATCGACACGCTTGGCCCGCTGGCGCGAGCGCTGCGCTACGGCGATGTGCGCGGTACCGATGCCAGCGCCCTGCGAGCCGTGTTCGACGGACTGGTCGTGCGCGTCGTCGCCGGAGCGGTGATGGCGTGCCGCTCACTCGACGACGATGCCGCCGCCGCCATGGTCGAACGGCTCGCCGGCGTGCAGGCCGCGCTCGCGCTCGTCGACCATCCGGCGCGCCGCGCCGAGTGGCCTGCGGTGCTCACCGTCATCGCGGAGCGCGGCGATGTGCACGGATTGGTGCAAGGGCGCGCGACGCGACTGCTCCACGACGGCGGGACCTGGAATCGGGCGTTGGTCGGCGCTCGGCTGTCGCGGGCGTTGTCGGTTGGCACGGCACCGGCCGTTGGCGCCGCGTTCGTCGAAGGGTTCCTCGCGGGAAGCGGAACAGTGCTGGTGCACGATGCGGAGCTGTTGGAGGTGATCGACGGCTGGGTGTCGTCGCTCGCGCCCGACGCCTTCGTCGCGACCGCTCCGTTGTTGCGACGCACCTTCGGCGCGTTCGAGCCGGCGGAGCGTCGTCAACTCGGCCTGTTGATCGCCCACGAAGCGGCACCGACGTGGTCGGGTTTCGGCGGCGACGTGGATGGCCTGCGTGCCGCGGCCGCGCTTGCGACGGTTCGCCAGTTGTTGGGAGTTCCAGGATGAACGCGACGCCCGCGCTGCGAGTCAGTGACCCGGAACGGATGCGGCGTTGGCGAATGGTGCTCGGCGGTGCCGACGATGCGGGCGACAACGCCGGGCCGAACCCGGACGCCGGTGTCACGAACGTTCAACTCGACGGCAACGACGCGCGGATCGACGCGGCGCTGGCGGCGGTGTACGACACGAAGCCCGGCAAGCGCGGCGGGGGCGGGCGCGCCGGTGGGCTCGGCTCGTCAGCGCCATCGGTCGCGAGGTGGCTCGGCGACATCAGGCGTTACTTCCCGACCTCGGTCGTCCAGGTGCTGCAGCGCGACGCGATCGATCGACTGCACCTGCGTCAGCTGTTGCTGGAACCGGAGATGCTGCGCGCCGTCGAGCCGGATCTCCACCTCGTGACGTTGCTCGTCGAGCTCAACAAGCTGTTGCCCGATGCGACGCGGGCAACCGCGCGCCAGGTCGTTGCACAGGTCGTCGAGCAGATCGAGAAGCGACTCGCGTCGCGCACGAAGCAAGCCGTCCACGGTGCTCTGGCGCGCAGTCAACGCAGTCTCCGGCCGCGGCTCAGCGACATCGACTGGTCGCACACGATCCATGCGAACCTGCGTCATTACCTTCCCGAGCAGCGCACGGTGGTGCCCGAGCGATTGATCGGATATGGCCGCCGTCAGCGCAGCCTGTCGCGCGACGTGATCGTCGCGATCGATCAGTCGGCGAGCATGGCCGACAGCGTCGTTTACGCGGCGGTGTTCGGCGCCGTGCTGGCGTCGATGCCGGCGCTGCGCACGAGCGTCGTCGCGTTCGACAGCTCCGTTGCCGATCTCACGCCGCTGTTGCACGATCCGGTCGACGTCCTGTTCGGTGTTCAGCTGGGTGGTGGCACCGACATCGCCCAGGCCATTGGTTACTGCCAGCAGTTGGTGACACGGCCGGCCGACACGGTTCTGGTGCTGGTCAGCGACTTGTTCGAGGGCGGCAACGCTGCGGTGCTGCACGATCGCGTCGCGGCGCTCACTCGTGCCGGCGTCAGCGTGGTCGTGGTCCTCGCACTGAGCGACGAGGGGGCACCGGCGTACGACCATTCCGAAGCGGCGGTGTTCGCCGACCTCGGTGTGCCGGCGTTGGCTTGCACGCCCGATGCCTTCCCCGAGCTGTTGGCCGCGGCGCTCGAGCGGCGTGATGTCGGTCGCTGGGCGAACGAGCACGGACTGCACACCGCCGTGGCGGCGAGTGGGGCCGGGGCGGCGGGCGTCGGTGGCGCTGGGGCGGCGGTCACCGGTTGACATCGAACATCGGCGGGTAAGGTCCCGCGTCAATGGACATCGGAACTTCGTCAGCCGTCCAGTTCTACTTCGACCCGGCATGCCCGTGGACGTGGATCACGTCGCGGTGGGTCGTCGAAGTAGCCGAGCGGCGAGACATGCAGATCACCTGGCAGCTGTTCAGCCTCAGGTATCACAACGAGAAGAACCCCGGCTACGACTGGATCCGCCAAGAGCTCGACGATCAGCACCCCGGCATGCGCGTCCTCGCGGCCGCCAAGCAGCATCTCGGAAACGCGGCCGTCGGCAAGCTGTACACGGCTCTCGGCTCGATCATCCACTACGACGACGACGAGCACCTCACGAGGTTGAGCGAGGCGATTGCCGCGACCGGTCTCCCCGCCGAGATCATCGGAGAGGCGTTGGACGAGAGGTGGGACTCGGTGATCATCGAGTCGACCGAACGGGCGCACGACCTCGTCGGCAGAGAGGTCGGCATCCCGATCGTGGTGATCGACGGTGCGCAGAACACGTACTTCGGCCCGGTGCTGTCGCCGGCGCCGACCGGTGACGACGCGCTGAAGCTGTGGGACGCGTACGTCACGCTCGGCTCGATCCAGGGGGTCTACGAGATCAAGCGCACCCGTGAAGTGGGACCGATCCTGCCTCCTCGCCCAACGCTGTAGCAGCTCTCAGCTGCTCTCAGCTACGACAGCTGCTGGGTACCAACCTTCAGCTCGCGGAACGGTGACTTCGAGTCGATGCCGGGCTCCTTCGGCAGCCCGAGCACACGCTCGCCGACGATGTTGCGCATGATCTCGTCGCTGCCACCGGCGATCCGTCCGCCGGGCGTACCGAGCACCAGCATGCTCCACGCATACGTCCCCCACTCGCCGGTGTCGGCGATCAACTTCGGGCCGAGGACATGCGACACGAAATCGCCGAGGCGGCGCATGTTCATCGTCCCCGACAACTTGGCGATGCTCATCTCCGGGCCGGGCAACTGGCCGGCCTTGATCTTGTCCATCGCTCGCTGGTTGTTGTAGCCCGACACACGGCTGTGGATGATGAGGTCGGCGAGACGATCGCGAACCAACGGATCGTCGGCGATCCCGAGGTGGCGGACCATCTCGATCACCCGCGCATAGAGGTTGATGCCACCACCGCCGCCGGTTGCTCCGCCTCCCGCGCCGATCGCAGCACGCTCGTTCATCAACGTCGTCAACGCGACGTTCCAACCGTTGTTGAGATCACCGAGCCGATCTGCATCGGGGACGCGGACCTCGTTGAAGAACACCTCGTTGAAGCTCGAGCCACCGGTCATCTGGCGCAACGGCCGGACCTCGACGCCGTGCGCCTTCATGTCGACGATGAAACCGGTCAACCCTTTGTGCTTTGGCAGATCGACGTCGGTGCGGGCGATGATCTCGCCGATGTCGCTGTAGTGCGCGCCCGTTGTCCACACCTTCTGTCCGGTGATGACCCACTCCTCACCATCGCGCTCGGCCTTCGTCTGCAAGCTGGCCAGATCGCTGCCAGCGCCGGGCTCGCTGAACAACTGGCATCCGACGATGTCGGCGCGGTACATCTTCGTGAGGTAGTTGCGCTTCGCCTCCTCGCTGCCGTGAGCGAGGATCGTCGGCGCGAC
>DASWRR010000338.1:0-9856 GCA_036403055.1 Ilumatobacteraceae bacterium
GACGGCGAGGCCACTGGTCGCTGCCCAGATCGCGATCGCGATCGCCCGTTGGCGAGCATCCGTGAACACGTTGACGAGGACCGCCAGCGTTGCGGGGAAGATCAACGCCCCGCCCACCCCCATCGCCGCCCGCCAGCCGATCAGCTGGCTCGGGCTCGATGACAACGCGGCCATGATCGACGTCGCCCCGAAGGCGGCCATTCCGATCATCAGGGTGCCCTTACGACCGAACCGATCGCCGATGCTGCCGGCAGCCATCAGCAATCCAGCGAAGACGAGCACGTACGCGTCGACGATCCATTGCAGCTGGCTCGTCGTCGCGCCGAGCTCGCGTACGAACGTCGGCAGCGCGACGTTCACGATCGTTCCGTCGACGACGATGATGAACACGGTCGCGCAGAGCACTGCGAGGATCGACCACTGCGACCGAGGCCGGTCGTGCCGCTGGGGAGAGTCTGTCTTCATGTCCGTGTCCTCCAAGGATGTCTGCAACAACAGTGTCATAACATTGTTATCCTGGATGAGGTGACGGCGCCACATGACATTCGGCACAGGCCCGCGGACTATCGTTCGGCCATGATGCAGCTCGACGAGGTGGGCTCCTCGCTGCTCAGATCCGCGAGTGATCTGCTCGCGAACGAAGGCGCCGGCGCGCTCACCGTTCGGCGAATCGCCAACGCGGCGGGCGTCAGCACGATGAACGTGTACTCCCGGTTCGGTGGCAAGGACGGCGTTGTCGAGCAGTTGTTCATCGAGGGCTTCCGCCGGCTCGGTGACTCGATGCGAGCGGTCGTCGAAACGGATGACGCGCTCGCGGATGTGATGTCGTGCGGCCAGTCCTACCGGCGATTCGCGATCGAGAACCCGACGCTGTACTCGGTGATGTTCGACCGCGTCGTCCCCGATTACCGGCCGACGGTGGAGGCGCAGCTGATCGCGGCAGCGACGCTCGAACTGCTCGCGAATCGCCTCGAACGGGCGATGACGGCCGGCGCGCTGCGACCAGCCGATCGTCTGCACACCGCTGCTCTGGTCTGGGCGACATGCCACGGAGTCGTGAGCCTCGAACTGAAGGCGGTCGGTCCGGTTGCGGTCGACTGGTCGGACGTCTATCAGCGGGCGATGAGCATGATCGTCAAGGGCTTGTCGTGAGCGTTCTCGAGTGAGCCACCGCCTCGGCAACGCCACATGGACGGAGTTGAAGAACCTTCCTGCCCGGCCGCTCATCGCGGTGCCGATCGGCTCCTGCGAACAGCACGGGCCGCACCAGCCACTCGACACCGATACGAGGATCGCAACGGCGCTGGCCGAAGGTTTGGCGGCATCGTTCGAGCCTGGCGACGTACTGGTCGCGCCGGCGCTCACGATGACGTCGAGCGGCGAGCACGCCGACTTTCCCGGAACGCTGTCGATCGGGTCAGGGCTCGTCGAACAGCTCGTGGTGGAGATCGTGCGAAGTGCCGACTGGACCGCTGGTGTCGTCTTGGTGAACGGGCACGGTGGCAACGCTCAGCCCGTTCAGCGAGCGGTCAACAAGCTGCTCGTCGAAGGCCGACGCGTGCTCGCGTGGTGGCCGCACGTCAGGAACGGCGACAGCCATGCCGGTGAGACGGAGACATCGATGATGCTGGCGATTGCGCCGACCCTCGTGAGGATGGGCAACGCCGAGCCCGGGAGGCCGGAGCCGATCGTCGATCTGATCGAGGAGCTGCGGTCCAACGGCGTCCGCGCGGTCAGCCCGAACGGCGTGCTCGGCGATCCGCGATCGGCGACGGCGAACCATGGCAAAGCGCTCATCACCAGGCTGGTGATCGATCTGATCGCAGCCGTCGACGAATGGCGAACGTGACCGGCACGTTCGACCTCGACGGTTCGTACCGTCGACACGATCGCGTCGTGATCGCCGGATCGCCATTGCGATTGTTCCGGCTCTCCGCCGGCGGCCGACGAGCGGTGGAGGCGATCGAGCAGCGCGAACCGCTTCCCGCGGGCCACGGGCGGCTGACGGATCGCCTGTTGGATGCGGGCGCAATCCATCCGCGACCGACTGAATCTCGGTTCACGGCGGACGACGTCACGATCGTCGTACCGGCGTACAACGCGACGCCACCGGAGTGGTCCGCAGAAACGGAGGTGATCGTCGTCGACGACGGCAGCGAACCGCCCGTCTCCCCGAAGGCCGGTCAGCACCTCGTTCGGTTGTCGGTCAACCAGGGACCGGCCGCAGCGCGCAACGCCGGCCTCCGGCTCGTGACGACACCGCTCGTCGCCTTCGTCGACACCGATGTGCAGGTCGGCGATGGATGGCTCGACGCGCTGTTGCCGCACTTCGCCGATCCACGCGTTGCCCTTGTCGCGCCACGCGTCGTCAGCTCTGTCGGAGGATCGACGATCGCGCAGTACGAGCGAGTGCGATCACCGCTCGATCTCGGAGCCGAGTCAGGACGCATCTCGGCGGGCAGTCGAATCAGCTACGTGCCGGCGGCAGCGATCGTGGTACGAACGGACGCGCTGCGGTCGATCGGCGGGTTCGACGAATCGTTGCGCACCGGCGAAGACGTCGACATGGTGTGGCGGCTCGTGGCGGCCGGTCATCGCTGCCGGTTCGAACCGGCCTCCGTCGTCGTTCATCAGCCGCGACGCTTCGCAGCCGGATGGCTCCGCCAACGCATCGCCTACGGGCGATCCGCTGCTGCGCTCGACAGCAAGCATCGCGGCGGTGTGTCACCACTGCGCATCTCCGGCTGGAGCGCCGTCGTGTGGGCGCTGATCGCCGCCCGCCGACCAGTCACGGCGGTGGCCGTCGCGGGCGGAACGATCGTCGCGTTGCACCGGAAGCTGCACGACCTGCCTCCGTCCGAGTCGGTGCGATTGGCCGGACTTGGTCACCTCTACGCCGGACGACAGGTCGCCGGCGCGATCACGCGGGTGTGGTGGCCGATTGCATTGGTCGCGGCCGTCCTCGTGCGCGGGGCGAGAGTGCCAGTGCTCGCAGCAGCGCTCGTACCGGCCATTCTCGATTGGCGCAATGACACCACGTCGCTCCCCGCCGCCAGGTACGTGGGTCTCCGGATAGCCGACGACCTCGCGTACGGAACCGGTGTGTGGCTGGGAGCCATTCAACGGCGCAGCATCGGCGCGCTGACCCCCGTCTTGACGAACTGGCCGGGGCGCACCGCCGATTGACGCGACGCCGCGCCGCGGCGTCCGTTGACCACGAACGAAACCGGGCAGCCACTACGGTTTGCCCGACATGGCCTTACGACTCACCGTTCACAAAGCCGCGTGGGAGTCGCACATCGATTCGGTCGCAGCCGCAGTGGATGGACTCGTTCCGGTGGTCAAGGGGAACGGCTACGGCTTCGGGCGGGCGACCTTGCATCCGCTCGTCAAAGGCCTGTCCGATTACGTGTGCGTCGGGACGACGTACGAGCTCGATCACGTCCATGACCGCGTCACGCCCGTCGTGTTGACACCATCGCTCGTCCCGCCGCCGACGACGCATTCCGGTCTGCCGCCGATCATGACGATCGGCAACGAGCGCGATGTCGCGGCGTTGAGGTCGTGGCGAGGACGGGTGATCGTCAAGTTGCAATCATCGATGCGTCGTTATGGCACGACGCCGACCGCGCTGCCCGCGCTGATCGACGCGATCGTGGGCGGCGGCCTCGGGCACGTGGGATACGCGCTCCACCTGCCGTTGGCGGGATGTGACGACGACCGCGTTGCGGAGGTCGAGACGTGGATCGAACACCTCGACGCGCATGTTCCGCTGTGGCTCAGCCACTTGCAGCCGGACTCCTACGCCGCGCTTCGAGCGCGACATCCCGACCATCAATTTCGGCTCCGATCGGGAACGGCGTTGTGGCACGGCGACAAGTCGTTCCTGCAACTGCACGCCGACGTCGTCGCGGTGAACCCAGTGGCCGCAGGCGAGCGGGCCGGCTACCACCTCACTGAGGTACCGCACGACGGACGCATCGTCCTCGTCAGTGCCGGCACGTCGCACGGCGTCGCTCCACTCGATGGAGGGACGAGTCCCTTTCACTTTCAACGGAATCGCCTCGCGATGCTCGAGCCGCCGCACATGCACACCTCGATGCTGCTCGTGCCGGAGGGCGCACCATGCCCGGCAGTGGGTGAGCGGGTCGACGTGCAGCGGCCATTGATCACGACACTGGTCGACGAGGTCGAGTGGTCGTGACGACGCCTGCCAACGAACGAGTCATCGATCTCGACGTGACTCGGGCAATCGCGCTCATCGGCGTCGCGGCGATGAACTATCACGGCTACCTGATCCTTCGCGGCGGGAAGGTCGGCGACTCGACGATCAACAAGTTCTTCGATCCGTGGATGGGTCCGTTGTCGACGCGTTTCGCCGCGGCGTTCGTGATGGTCGCAGGCATGGGTATCACGCTCATGACGAATCGCGGCCGGCTCACCGGTGACAAATCGCGGCGCAGCGTGGATCGGTGGACGCTGCTCCGCCGCGGCTTGCTCCTCTATGCGTTCGGGTTCGTCTTCGAATGGATCTGGAGCGGGACGATCTTGTTCTTCTACGGCGCCTACTTCATGATCGGCGCAACCCTGTTCACGCTGCGGACTCGATGGCTCGTGGTCGTCGGATCAGCGGCGGCGATCAGCGCAGCCGCGATCCAGTGGTGGGCGTTCGAGACCGACCACTCGACCGATTGGTTGTTGCAGGGCTGGTACTCGTCGAGCCCGTACCGCTCGCCACGGCGCCTGCTGTTCGACACGTTCATCAACGGCACCCACCCGCTCCTGCCGTGGCTCGCGTTCCTGTGCGCCGGGATGATCCTGGGCCGGTACCTCCCACTCCGGCCGGAAGTTCGCCGCATTCTCGCCGCACTTGGAGTGGTGCTCGTCGCCGGCACGTACCTCGCCAAGCGCGTCCTCGGAGACACGCCGTTGCGAGCGCAGCTGTTCGCGACTGATCCGTTCAGCCGCAGCCTCAACTACACGCTCTGCGCACTCGGTTCGTCGATCACTGCGTTCTGTGTGATCGGTTGGATTGCGCACTCCACACGAACAAGCCGCCTGACGCAGGCGTTTGCCGCTGCCGGCCGGATGACGTTGACGCTGTACATCCTCCACGCTCTCGTGTTCAACGCGGTCGTCCGCCACTGGCACCTGATCCGGCCAGCCGGTCTCGACGTCGCGCTGGCGTTCGCCGGTGGCTTCTGGCTCGTCGGGATCACCGTTGCCGCGATGTGGTACCGGGCCTTCGGCATTGGGCCTGCGGAGTGGGTCTATCGGCAGTTCGGCGGTGCCAACCTCACGACCGCGTCGGCACCCTCGGCACCGGCAGCACCCCTAGCGCCACCGACGACGACACAGTCGGCGTCACCGACGCCAACGGCAGCAGCGGTTACAGCACCTCGCTGAACGTGTCGCACTGCTTCGGATCGCCGGAGTTGTAACCGCGCGTGAACCACGTCTGGCGTTGCTCTGCGGAGCCGTGCGTCCACGATTCCTTGTCGATCCGTCCTTGCGTCTTCTCTTGAATCCGGTCGTCACCTACGGCGGCAGCGGCGTCCAGTGCTTCGTTGATCTCCGACGGCGAGTCGAGCTTGCCACGCGCCGCGACGTCGCCGACCCACATCCCGGCGAAGCAATCTGCCTGGAGCTCCATCGCGATCGAGTATTGGTTCGCCCGCCCGGGATCGTTCTGTTGCGCCTGCTGAACTTGATCGTTGATGCCGACGAGGTTCTGGATGTGGTGGCCGTACTCATGGGCGATGATGTACTGCTCGGCGAGGTCCGTCGACTTGCCGACGAGTTGCTGCTCGAGCGATTGCATGAAGCCGAGATCGATGTACACGAGGTGATCAACAGGGCAGTAGAACGGTCCCGTCGATGACGACGCCTGCCCGCATCCGGTGTTGGTCGAGTCGGTGAAGAACACGGTCTTGGTGAACTCGTACGTGGTTCCGTAGAACGTCGGCAGATGGGCCTGCCAGTAGTTCTGCACGTCCTCTGTGGCCCCGCACACGATCTGTTCCAAGTCCGTGCTGCAGGCATCCGTCGATGCCGTTGCCGACTTGTTGGCCGTTTGCGGAATGCTGGCTGCGTTCGACGCGCCGCCGAGCAACTTCGGCAGCAACAGCGATGCGAGCAGCACGACGATGCCGAGCACGCCACCACCCGCTCGCATCGGGAACGGGAACCCTCCACCGCCGAACCCCCCGGAGAACACGCCGCCGCCACCACCACTGCCGCGACGATCGTCGATCATCGACGAGTTGCCGCTCCGAATCTTCGTCATGTGAAAGGTCGTGCCCACTCTCGGAATTGTTGAAACTGGATGCAGTCTGGCGCATGCGTCGTCAGCGACTCGTGACTCATCGGATTCGGCTCGCTCTGTGCACTCCGCGCACACCGACCGCGCCCGCGCCGATCAACGGGCCGCGGCCGCCGAGGCGTGCAGGAATGATGCGCGCGCCGCGACTGAACGACAGCTTGGCGTGCTCGTCGAGCGTCTCTTGTGCAGAGTTGAAGAACGTCGCACCGAAGCCGAGTGCCACCGAACCACCGACAACCGCGAGATCGAGATCGAGAACGTTGCACACGGTGGCAACCGCCCTGCCGACGAGGCGTCCCGTTCGTTGCATGATCTCGTACGTCGGCTCGGAGTGCGACCGGCCGGTGATCGCCTCGATCGCGGGACCCGAGGCCTCGGCGTCGAGACAACCGCGCGAGCCGCACAAGCATCGACGGCCGTTCGGTTCGACAACGGTGTGCCCAATGCTGCCCGCGTTTCCAGTCGCGCCGTCGAGCAGCTGACCGTTCAGCACGATCCCGCCTTCGACGGTGTTCGACACCACCATCGCCAAGAAGTCCTGTCGGCCGTGTGCGGCACCGAGCCACCCTTCGGCGAGTGCGAGCGCCTTCGCGCCGACATCGCCGTAGACCGGCAGGCTGGTGACCGTCGCGAGGCGCGACCGAAGCGGGAAAGATCTCCACGCGGCGATGCTCGTCGGTGACACCGCGACGACGTCGGGCCTCACCGGTCCAGCGCATCCGACGCCGACCGCGACCGGGCGGGCGTTGTGATGCGTTCGAGCACGATCGAGTTGCGCTTGCACGATCGTGTTGAGCGATTCGAACAGCGTGTCCGCCTTCAGTCCGAAGTCGATGTCGACGTCGTCGCGATCGACGAGCTCGCCCTTCATCGTCATCAGCCCGGCAGACAACTTCGCATCGCCGACGTCGATCGCCACGATGACGTCGCGCGTGTCACTCAACTCGGCGAGCCGTCTCGATCAGGTTGATCTCGTACAGCACCATGTCGAGCGCGTCGGCGCTGACCATCGCGGAATGACGTTGTGGATGCGCCGGGGTGATGCAACTGCTCAACGGCGTCAACAACGTCCACGGCGTCGGGTGACAGAACTGGACGACGCTGTACCGCTCGCCGCTGAACCCCGGCGCCGCAACGACGCGATGGATGCCGGTCGGCAGGACGCCGTTCGTCAGACGCTCGAGCATCATGCCCGTGTTGATGATGACCTGACCTTCCGGCGCCACGGCATCGACCCAATCGTCGCCGACCTTCACCTGCAGACCCGGAGCGGTCGAGCGTGGCAGGGCGGTGATGAGGTTGATGTCGCCGTGCGAGCCGGCCCATACGTGGCTGCCGCCCGGTGACTCGGGCATCGGCGGATATCGCAACGCGCGGGTCAACGTGGCGCCATTGCGGGTCATCTCGTCGAAGAGTGACTCATGGCACCCGATCGCCTCGGCGATGACGCGCAGGAAACGCCGTTGGATGTCCTCGATGCGGTCGTGGAACAGGTTGAGCAGCGCCCGAGAACCCGGGATGACCTCCTCTGGAAGGACCTGCGGACCGTACCGATGCGGGTACCGGGCGCGCAGCGGATGGCCCGGCGGCAGTTCTCTGCCCCAGTTGAGCATCTCCTTCCAATCGGGCACATCGCTCGACGCGGCGGTCTCGACCAACAGACCCGTATACCCCGTCTGACCATGGCTTTCGGGCGCGACGAACTGTTGCTTGACTGATTGCGGCATGCTGAAGAACTCGGCGAGCATGGCGTACGCCGTGTCGAGCAGGTCCTCCGACAGATCGTGGCGGGTGTACACGAATCCGGTCGCCAGGCTGCGGCGAACACCGTCGACGACGGCTGCGCGCTGACTCGGGCTGCCGCGCTCGAACGCGAGGAGGTCGACATCGAGAATGTCATCCATTCTGACGAGCGTAGTCGGACTCGTTCCCGCAGGTAGAACGCTGATTTCTTCCCCGCGAACGAAACCTCGGTAACACTTACGGCGTGTCAACTTTGTGGTGTTCACGCTTGCCGCGATGAGCGAGGTCGAAGAGGTCAGGGTCGTTCAGACCGTTGACGCTCTCTTTCGCGC
Organism: Ilumatobacteraceae bacterium; assembly: GCA_036403055.1. Classification (GTDB taxonomy): domain Bacteria; phylum Actinomycetota; class Acidimicrobiia; order Acidimicrobiales; family Ilumatobacteraceae; genus JAENVT01. The sequence continues at coordinate 8,398 of DASWRR010000338.1, forward strand.
GCATTATGGGCGGCTCGTGAGGGCACTCACATTGGCGTGCGGTGACCAGGAAGTTGCCGCCGATGCAGTGCAGGAAGCCTTCGTGAAAGCTCACATGCACTGGCGTCGCATCCAGCAGTACGACGATCCGGTCGGCTGGATCCGCCGCGTTGCGATCAATCGTCTGCGCGACGACCATCGACGGCAGAGCCGCAAGGGCAAGGCGCTCGTGCGACTGGCCGGCGAGCCGCAGGTCGAATCCGTCGAGCAGCACGGATTCGATTCCGACCTGCCGACGATCCTCGCCCAATTGCCGAAGCAGCAACGCATCGCAATGGCGCTCTTCTACGTCGACGAGTTGTCGATCGCGGAGGTCGCCGCCGCCCTCAACGTCAGCGAGGGCGCAGTCAAGTCGTATCTACATCAGGGCCGCGCTCGACTCCGCAGTGTGGTTGCAAGCGGGGAGGAGGTGCTGTCGGATGAGTGAGTTCCACGATCCCGAACTGCGCCGGGAACTAGGTCGCCTCAGCGGCTCATATCCAGACGACAACGTTGCATTCGCCGCATGGCAGCGACGCGTCGTTCAAGCTCGCCGCCGGCGCGCGGTGGCTTGGGCCACCGGCGCGGCGATGTCGCTCGTCGTCGCCACGGTCGCGGCCGCGGCGCTGCAGACTCCGACCCGGCATTCGCTCGTGCCGAGCAGGTCGACCGAATCCGGGGCCAACCCGACGGTCAGCGTTCTGGAAACCGAAGCCGAGGATTCCCCGACCGTCCAGACGACGATGCCGGAGACCACATCTGACGTTTCCGAGGCATCCGACACGACATCGGTGACCGTCCCAGACATCGAGACGTCGATCGCGACGGACGAGGGGATCGCCGGCGGAAGCAACCCGTCCGGTGGTGGCGGATCGACGAAGGGCCACGGCGGTTCCACGACACCACCGCCACCGGCCTCGCTCGCGCTGACACAGACGTTCACATCGACCGGCGGCAGCGTGACCGTACGGATCGACGGCGACGCGTTGGTCCTCGTGACGACGACGCCCGCAGCCGGCTTCCACGTCGACGGTCACAAAGCACCCGATCACAAGGTCGAGGTCACCTTCAAGTCGTCGAATCACGAGTCGCAGATCACGGTCAAGTTGATGAACGGTGCGATGAAGCCGAGCGTGGTCGAGAAGTCGGACTCGAGCGAGACCACCGTCCCCGACGCAACTGCGGATGGCCCGCCGAACGGCGACGGCGGCAACAACAGGAACCCGAACGACTGACAGCCGGCGACGCGCTGCAAAACCATTGCGGTGATCGAGACGTGTCATATCCGCCGGCGGGTCCCAGGAGGTTCTCATGCAACTCAATCCACGTAGCCGAACGATCGTTGTCGCAGCGTTCTCAGGAGCACTTGTACTCGGCGCTGCCGGCTTCGCTGCGGCAGCCACAGGTGCGAGCCCGGTACAACGCGTGCTCGCCGCGAACC
>DASWRR010000339.1:0-4807 GCA_036403055.1 Ilumatobacteraceae bacterium
GCAAGAGGGTACGTATCGCCTTCCCGAGAGTCAGCTCGACCGATTTCTGATGCGTCTCTCGCTGGGATATCCGGACCGCGATGCGGAGCTCGCGATCGTGCAGACGCACGGCAGCAACGCCGCGATGGCGGACCTCGAAGCGGTCGTCACCACCGACGAGGTCATGGCATTGATCGAGGCCGTTCGCACCGTCCACCTCGCGCTGACGTTGCAGGGTTACATGGTCGATCTCGCCGAAGCCAGTCGACGCCATCCCGCGTTGATCCTCGGTCTCTCGCCGCGGGCAACGCTGCAACTTTCGCGAGCGACACGGGCCCGCGCTGCGAGCCAAGGACGCGAGTACGCGACGCCGGACGACGTCAAAGCTGTCGCCGAGCCGGTGCTGTCGCACCGCGTGATGCTGCGCCCCGACGCGATGTCGCGAGGTGTCACGGGCATCACCGTCATTCGCGAGATCGTGGGCTCGGTGCCCGTACCCGCCGGTCGTTAGATGATCACGCGGCACGGCTGGACGGCGGTTGTCGCGGCGGTTGGTTGCTTCGCGATCGGTCGCGTGTTCGGTCTCATCGAGTTGTACGTCGTCGGCGTCGGAATCGTCGTGGCGCTGCTCGTCGCGATGATCTCGGTACAACGCCGGCTGCCGGCGCTCAACGTCAAGCGCATCGTCACTCCGTCGATGGTCTCCGTGGGTGAGCCGGCGCGCGTCGACATCCAACTCGCCAACCTCGGCCGGCAGGCATCGCCATACCTCCAGCTGTGGGAACCCGTCGGCCACAACGGTGGCGCGCCGATGCAACTCGCCAAGCTGGCGCCTGGGCACGCGGCCAGCGCCGCGTATCGGGTCCCGACAGCGCGGCGCGGGCTCATCCGCACGGGTCCGCTGCGCGCATTGCGCCGCGACGTTCTCGGTCTCACCCAGCGCACGACGACGCTTGCGGGGACTGAAGAAGTCCTCATCGTGCCGCACACGATCGCGCTGCCGTTCCCGTCGGTCGGCTCATCCGGTCGACTCGGGCAGCACCTGCGGATGAAGTCGTGGGGGCAGACGGGCACGGAGTTCCACTCGCTGCGCGAGTACCAGCGCGGCGACGACATCCGCCGGATCAACTGGAAGGCGTCGGCGAAGTCGACCTCGTTGATCGTTCGGGAGACCGCACTCGAAGGAATCAGGCGTTGCACCGTCGTGCTCGACATGACGGCGGCGCAGTACGTCGGCAACTCTTTCGAGCAGGCTGTGATCGCCGCAGCGAGCATCACCGCCAGTGCGGCGCACACAGGGGTCAACACCCGATTCGTCACGAACGACGTCGACCTTCGCGGTCCCGACGTTGCGGCCAACGCCTTGCGGTGGCTTGCGACGGTCGAGCCGGTCGACGACGTTCCCGAGGTTGCATCGATGAACAGCGGGATGTCGGAGGGCATGGGTCTCCTCGTTCTCGTCACGGGGTCGGCCGGCAGTCCGGCTGTCGCGCAGGTTCGATCGGCGACGAGCCAGGACGAAACCCTCGTGGTCGTGTGTGCGACCGAGTTCAACCCGACGAGCCGCTTCGTCGTCGATGCCACGACGACGGAGGCGATGATCGCGTCGTGGACCCTTCTGATCGTCGGGTCGAACCAGCCGGTGATGTCGTGAGCGCGGCGACTGCGACCGCCGGCGCGATACCCCGCGCCACACACACGTCGAAGCCCAACGACACGGTGATGTATGCACACGCACCCGCGACGGTCGCGCTCACGCTGCTGACTGTCGTGACGGCGATCAGTCTCTGTCGCGTTTTCCCCGATTGGGCGTACCTGCGCCCGATGCTCGTCGTCTGCGTCGGCGTGCATGCGGTGATGTGCCTGCTCCGTGTGCTCAAGGTCAGCGCGTGGCTCGCCCTTCCGGCGGGCGTCGCAGCGATCGCAATACTCCTCGGCCTCATCTACTTCCGTGACTCGACGAAGTTCGGCATTCCGACGGGCGAGACGATCGATCAGTTCCGCATCAGCATGCGACTGGTCTGGCGACAGTTTCCTCGCGCGGTGTCGCCGGTGCCGAGCGAAGGCAGCTTCGCTGTCGCGGCGACGACGGCGTTGGCGGTGTGCGCATGGTTGGCCGACTCGTTCGCGTTCAGGGCGTTCGGTCGCGCCGAAGCCGTCGTACCGGCGGGCGTTGTCTTCGTCTTCACCTCGGCACTGGGCGTCAACCGCAACCGAGTCCCGGTTGCCGCGTTGTGGGTCGGCGCCGCCATCCTGACGATCGCCGCATTGCGAATGGCCCACGCCCGCGACGATTCGGCGTGGATGGGCAAGCGGCGCCAATCGCTGTGGTCGGCGCTTCCGGCCGCGGTCGCGTGCGCGTTGTTCGCCACGACCGGCGCGGTCGCCGTTGCGCCGCAGTTGCCGGGCGCCGGCGCCAAGCCACTGCTCGACACGCGCAACCGCGATGCCGAGGTCACCGAGGTGGTCAGTCCCCTCGTCGACATTCGTTCGCGTCTTGTCAACCGCGGCAACGTCGAGCTCTTCACCGTGAAGGCCGATGCTCCCAGGTACCTTGCGCTCACGGCGCTCGGCAAGTTCGACGGGACGCGGTGGTCGACGCTGCCCGAGGACACGCGTCCGGCCGACGGAGCACTCAGCGACACGCCACCCAACGCCGAGCTCCTCGAGCAACGGATCACGATCAAGAAGCTCGGCGGATCGCTGGCGCCCGCGGCGCGAACTGCGACCGCCGCGGCCTGGCAAGGTCGCACGCTGCTGTGGGCGAACAAGGCAGGCGCGCTGTACGTCGACGGTGGGCTCGAACCGGGTTATCAGTACCAGGTGACGTCCGCCGCCACCGATCCGTCGCCGGATGAACTGCGCTCAGCGACGGTCGATCGGGCCCCCGATCCCGTGTACTACGACTTGCCCGCGAACCTTCCGCAGGAGGTCCGTGACCTCGCCCAGTCAGTCACCGCGCAGGCCACGACGCCGTACGACAAGGCACGCGCTCTGCAGGACTGGTTCCGCAGCCAGTTCGAGTACTCGACGGTCGTCCAGCGCGGTCACAGCAACGACGCGATGTTGAACTTCCTCGCCATCAGGAAGGGTTACTGCGAGCAGTTCTCCGGGACGTTCGCAGCGATGGCGCGATGGGTCGGGCTCCCGACACGTGTGATGGTCGGGTTCACGCAAGGCCAGCTTCGTGCAGACGGCTTGTACCACGTCGCCGGCCGCCACGCCCATGCGTGGGACGAGGTGTGGTTCGACGGCTACGGCTGGGTGCTGTTCGATCCGACGCCCGGTCGCGGCGCTCCGGGCGCAGAGCAGCACACCGGTGAGGCGGCTGCGCAGCAGGAAGGAAACGGGACACCCGGCGGAACCATCGACAACTCGCCCACCGGCAGTGTGTCGCCTCCGCAGATCCAGGCACCACGCCCCGAGAACGAAGCGCCCACCGGTCCGACGACGCCGCGCAACCCGGCGCTCACCAACGCATCCGACGAAGGGTCACCGGGAAGCTGGATCATCTTCGCGTTGCTGCTCGCGGTCGTCGGATGGGTCGTGGTGATGCCACGCGTGATCCGGCGGTGGTCGCGTCACAAGGCGAAGGCACCGGCCGACCGGGTCACATCCGCGTGGGCCGCGACTGTTCGCAGCCTGACGATGGCGGGGGCTCCTCGTGTGGCCGGCTCGACTCCGTTGGAATACGCGCGCGCGGTCGATGTCGGCCGCGCCGAGACGGTCGAGATCGCCCGCCTCGTCACGCGTGCGGTGTATTCACCGCGGGGCGTCGACGCCAGCGCAGCCGAACGAAGCGAACTGTTGCGCAGCGAGGTCGACGCAGCATGCCGTGCACGGATGAGCCTCGGCGCACGACTGCTCGATCACCTCGACCCACGCTCGGCGTGGGGCCGCATCACCGGCTAGATCAACTCGCGGGATCGACTGACGAGATCGTCAGTCGCCGCGTTGGCCGGCGGAGCCGCCGAGCCGACTGCGCACGCTGTCGCTCAGGTGGTTGAGGCCGGCTTCACCAATTGCAGCCACGTGGCGTTCGGCGATCACGAGAGCGGCGACAGCAGCGACGAACGCCACGAACGCGAGATACGGACTGATTGCGAGGAACACGACCGTCAAGACCAAGCACAACACCGTGCCGACCGAGCTCAGGATCACTGCACGACGTGATCCGACGCGTCGCGGCTTGATGTCGCGACCAAAACTCGGGTCGCGCTGGAGCTGCTCTTCGATTTGTCGCAAGATGCGTTGTTCATCTTCTGAGAGCGGCATGGCGAACTCCTGACCGATTGCCTTGCGCGCCATCTTTCCACGAATCGGCGTCCGAGACAACGCAGGAAGCCAGGGAATTAGCCATTCGAAGGCTCGTCAGGACCCCATTGCTGGGCACCACGGCGAACGACTCGCAACCCTTTGTCACCCACAGCACTCGCCGGGCCGATCGCCGCAGTTCCGAACCTCCTGCGGATCGCATCGACCGTTTCTTCCGCCAGGAGCCACTGATGCTCGTCGTCGACGCCGTCGGACAACAGGTCGTCGAGGGTCATCTGCATCGAGCTGGACGTGAAGTTGCTGGCACTCACTCCGAGCAGACGCACGCCGCGACCGGGATCGATGGTCCGCAGCAACGGCTCGAGCGCCGCGACGATTGCGTGCGATGTCGAGACGCCGCCACCTGGCGTCGCCGATCTCGTGATGGTCTCGAAACCGGCAAACCTGAGCTTCAACGTCAGCGTCCTGGCTGCGGTGCCGCTCGCTCGAAGGCGGGCAGCAACCGCGTCGGAGAGCCGGACGAGCTCGCGTGACAACTCGTCGTGCGTATGCC
>DASWRR010000340.1:0-5017 GCA_036403055.1 Ilumatobacteraceae bacterium
GCAAGGTTTGGCGCGGATCGGTCGTGCACGCCTGACCACCGATCGGGTCTTCGCGCTACTTGATATCAAGCCCAAGCAGCACCAGGGCGCGAGCGCGGCCAACAGATTCGAGAAAGCGATTCGTCCGCCAACCGCATACGCCCCGTCAGTACTCAGTTGATCGACAGCACGGGCCGTGACGACATCGCCGTCACGAGCCGTGAACACCGCCGCTCCGCCGTGCCGGTTCCCGTATGTACCAAACGGATCTGGGCGCCACACTCCTACGTCAGGGCTGCTCCTTGGCGGATACTGGCGCCCAGATCGTGGACGCGACCTGACCGCCGATCCCGGCTACGGGTGGAGGCGGTAGTGGACGTGGACGACGCCGTTCTGAAATCGGCGTTCGTCGAGGAGCTCGAGCTCCGTTCGGACGTTGTCCGACACGGCACGCTTGCCGCCGCCGACCACGATGGGGCACAAGAAGAAGTGGCACTCGTCGACCAGCCCGGCAGCGATTGCTTGGCTCGCCAGATCCGCTCCTCCGATCGAGATCGGTGCTACCGCGGACTCCTTGAGCTGACGCACCGCGACCGGATCGAACTCTCGCTCGATGCGTGTCCTGGCACTGGATGCCGACTCGAGCGTGCGTGAATACACGACCTTCTCCGCTGCCTGCCAGAGTCGGGCGTAGTCCCAGAACACGGGCGGCTCATCGGAATCTGTGGGCGGGTTCTCCCAGAACACCATCGTCTCGTACATCCGGCGCCCGTAGAGGTAGGTGTCGATCGGCCGCTCGAGATCGTTGACGAACGCGTGCACCTCCTCATCCGGCACGGACCAGTCGAACTTGCCCTCTGCATCCTCGATGTACCCATCGAGCGACGTGATCGCTGCGTAGATCAGGTTCGCCATGTGTGAAACCTCCTCACCGGAATTGCGGCCAGCAAGTGCAGCCGTCGACTAGCGGGGCATCGCGGCGGGCAGGTTCGAGTCGACCCAGCGTTCGAGCGCTGGTCCGGACTCGAAGCTGGTGATCAAGGCGTAGCGCGGCGCGGTGCCGTTGTGCACGACGACGTGCCACAACCGCTGTGTGTCGACCAGGAACCTCGCGCCACAATGCAACGGCACGCGCACCTCGGTCGAAGGATCCGGCAGGCCGTCGGGACCGCTGTCCATCAACAGCATGTAGCTGTCGGGATTGTCGGTGAGCTCGAGCCACGACCGAACGACCCAACCCTCGTCATCCGGGTTGAACCGGTTGTTGTCGTCTCGATGGATCGAACGGATCGCCTGCTCGCGAGTCTGCGGTTCCAGCTTGATGACGCGCACTCGACCGAAGTTGGCGGCGACATCGTCGACGTACGCGCGCAGCGTCGGCGAGATCGCCGCGTTCGAGGTCCACAGCGCGCCCTTGTCGGTCTTGCCCTTGTCCCAGAACCCGCGGCAGTCGAGCTCGCCGTCGGCCGACGCCAGCGGCGCGAAGTTCGTGTCGCCGCCACTCTTCCAATCCATGTATTCGAGACCGAGCCACTCCTGCGATGGGATCTCCGGTGCGAAGTCGGCCAGTACCGCGACACCGGTGTCGTCGAGCACTCGCAACCGACGGTGCGGCGTGTTCAGCGGGATCTGAACGCTCCAGTGTTCAGCCGTCGGCCAGAAGCTCATCCGCCAAAGCCTACGTTGTCGCTGGTGTCGTTTCGGGTGTGGGTAGCGAGCTGTAGACCACAGCGCCGGTCGGGATCTGCAGCTCCTGGCCGGCCTGGATGTCGTCCGGGTTGGCGATGCCGTTCAGCGCCTGCAGGTCGGCGAGCCGAACCTGGAACGCCTTCGCGATCTTGCCGAGCGTGTCGCCCTTCTTGATGATGTAGAACTTTTGCACGGTCGTCGTCGTGTTGAAGATCGTCGTCGTCGTCGACACCGTCACGATCGGTGGCAAGGTCTCTGACGCGGCACTGTCGCCTCCACACGAAGCAGCAGCAAATGGCAACAGCGTCGATGCCCCGACGACTACCAAGAACCGCGCCCCGCTCACGGTGGGTGATGTTATGCCGGTTCGCGGCCAACTTCCACGGGGCCGTACGCTGGCGCCATGTCGGTCGGCGAGTACGCAGGCGCCGTTGCGCCCGAGCGGCAGTACAAGATCGACGTCGGCGGCCTCGCTCTTGCGGTCAACGAATGGGGAGACGAGGCTGGTCAGCCGCTGTTTCTGGTGCACGGTGGATTCGATTTCAGCCGGACGTACGAGGTCTTCGCACCAAAGCTTGCGGCCGCCGGATGGCGTGTCGTGGCGTGGGATCAGCGCGGTCACGGCGACAGCGACCACGCTGCGTTGTACGGCTGGGACGCCGACATCCGCGACGCGATGGCCGTGATGGATGCCGTGACGCAGCGGCCCGCGCCGGTGATCGGCCACTCGAAGGGCGGCTCGTTGATGATCCAACTCGCCGACGCGCAGCCGTACCGCTTCAGCCATCTGGTCAACTTCGACGGGCTGCCGTCGAAACGCCGGGTGCCCGACGTTGCCGAGCACGAGCGCACCCGAATGGTCGCCGGTGAGATCTCCGGGTGGCTCGATCATCGCCGCCGAAGTGCCGATCTCGCACGGTACCCCGGCACGATCGAGGAGTTGGCGAGACGGCGCGGCCGGATGAACCCGCGGCTGTCGTTCGAGTGGCTCTGTCACCTCGTGACCGTCGGTGCCCGGCGGGACCCTGACGGCTGGCGTTGGAAGATCGATGCCTCGATGCGATTCGGGGGGTTCGGGCCCTGGCGGCCGGAGTGGACGGTGACCCGATTGCCCGGTCTCGGCATGCCGTTCCTCGGCCTGCTTGCATCGGAGCTCGAGGAGATGGGCTGGGGGACGTCGCCGCAGCACCTCGACCAGTTCATTCCCGACGGCGGACGAGTCGAGGTGCTGAAGGGTGTCGGTCACTTCGTGCACATCGAACAACCCGATCTCGTCGCCGCGATGGTGCTCGAATTCCTGGCGACCACATGACCACCACGATGCTCCGTCACAACAAGGTCGATCTGGCGCTGCACACCATTCGCCCACGAGCGTCCGACGGTTCCGAGAGGACACTGTTGCTGCTCCACGGGCTCGGCGAGGCGTCGCCCCCTGCGGTGCCGCACTGGGCCCAACAATGGCCAGGCCCCGTCGCGGCGCTCGACTTCACCGGCCACGGCGGGTCGACGGTCCCGCCAGGCGGCGGGTACACCGCGGAGATCGTCCTCGCGGACGCCGACGTTGCGCTCGCCGAACTCGGCACCGCGACCGTGGTCGGCCGTGGCCTCGGCGCGTATGTGGCGCTGATGTTGGCCGGCGCTCGGCCGGAGCAGGTGCGCGGCGCCGTGCTGTGCGACGGTCCCGGCCTTGCCGGCGGGGCGATCGGGCCGACGTCGCAGAGCTTCGTCACGCTCGCCGCGAGCCCCCACCCGCCCGACCCGTATGCGCTCTTCGAGCTGTCCCGAGACCTGCGTCCACCGGACTATGCGACGCTGTTCGTCCGCATGGCTGTCGAGGGATCAGGGCTCGACGATCCCATCTCGGTCGCGGCGATCGTGCGGCCGCCATGGCTGGCAGCGGTCGTCGACGAGGTCGGGGTGACGACGTGCTCGGTCGCCGATGCACTCGCGGCCTACGCCTCGACCACCGTGTAACACCCATCTGGAACAATGCACAGACAGGGGTGATCACCATCGTCAGCGCGACAACCATCAGCATCTCGTTCGCAACCGGGTCGGCCGGCCCGCGATGAACACGCGTTGGGTGCGTTCAGGTCGCGACGTCGCCACGGGCGTTGCCGACGCGATCAGTGAGCTCCAGGGCGACGACAAGTTGGGCGAGGTCATCGTCGTCGTGCCGCCGGGTGCAACCGCTGGCACGCTCCGTCGACTGCTGCCGCGGGTGTCGGGTGGGGTCGCTGGCATCAGGTTCCTCACGCCGATCGACCTCGCCGTCGAACTGGTCGATTCCTCGGTCAGCACCATGCGAGCGGTCACGACCCAGTTGCAGCTGGCCGCGATCACGTCGGTCCTCAACAGCGACGAGTGCCCGCAGGCGCTTCGCGGTGTCCGCGAGCATCCGGCAACGATCGACGCACTCGTCGACATGGCGATGGCGCTGCGCGCCGCGCACGTGGTGCCGGCCGCGTTGCGCTCTCTGGCCGGCGATCCATCGTCCGTTCGCGCCGCGCTCGTGCACGTCGTCACCACGGCGCGTCAGCGACTCGTCGATCTCGGCGTGCGCGACGAGAGCGCGACCTTGGCGGCGCTCGACGCGGTCGATGACGACACGTTGGCAGAAATGCGCGTCGTCATCGTGGTCACCGACACCTTCCATCCCGCGCAGGTCGACTTCGTGCGACGGGTTGCGGCGCAGCCCTCGAGCCGGGTGGTCGCGGTCGTTCCGCAGCCGGGCGACTCGCTGCTCATCGGCCAACTGCGCACCCTCGGCTGCGGCGAACCGCCGACCGCGACCGTCGCCTCACCGCCGACCGTGACGTCGTGCCCCGACCCTGACGAAGAGGTTCGTCACACGGTGCGCCAATGCGCGCAGTTGATCGATGAGGGTATGCCGGCCGACGACATCGCGATCGTGTGTGCCGCGACCGCGTACCGGCGCGCCGTTCGCGACGAGTTGCAACGCGCCGGCATCGCCTGGTCCGGTGGTGCGGTCGAACGGCTGCGCGGGTCGGTGGCGGGGCAGGTGCTGCGCCATGTCGTCGACGGAGTGGCCGGCGGGTGGGACCGGCCCAACGTGTTTCGACTGCTGTCGGTTGCGCCGTTGTATCCGATCGGCGACTTGGGTGCACCGCGACGGATCGGTCAGTGGACGTCGTTGTGCCGCCGCCTCAGCCTCGTCACCGAAGCCGACTGGGCCCGTGCCGTCGACGCGCTCGACGCGTCGAACCGCTCGCGTCGTCGGCGGTCGCCGGACGAGGTACGCGAGGTCGACGTTGCGACGGCTCGCGAGGTTGCGGATGCCGAAGCGCTCGACCGGTTGCTGAAGCTGGTCGATCGGTTGCACAACCAG
>DASWRR010000341.1:0-24562 GCA_036403055.1 Ilumatobacteraceae bacterium
GCCCGCAACCTCCTTCTGCTTATGTAGGGCAAGCGCCGCGGTCTTCGCGCTTGCCCGTACCCCCCGCCTCGAAGGCCGGGGGGTTCTTCGTTTTTCCGCCACGTTTCCGACCCGTTCACGCAATTCGCAGCTCTCCAGAAAGCCGATCATGCCTCCTCCATCCGTGACACCGAAGAAGATGCCCTTCGAGAAGTACAAGCCCTACGTACCGGTCGTGCTCCGCGACCGGACGTGGCCCGACGTCGTGATCGACAAGGCGCCGCTGTGGTGCAGTGTTGATCTCCGCGACGGCAACCAGGCGTTGATCGACCCGATGGATCCGCAACGCAAACGGCACATGTTCGACGCGCTGGTGAAGATGGGGTTCAAGGAGATCGAGGTCGGGTTCCCGTCGGCCAGCCAGCCCGACTACGACTTCGTCCGCCAACTGATCGAGGAAGACCTCATCCCCGACGACGTCGAGATCCAAGTGCTCGTGCAATGCCGACCCGAGCTCATCGAGCGAACGTACGAGTGCCTCCAGGGGGCGCCGCGTGCCATCGTCCACTTCTACAACTCGACCAATCCGCTGCAGCGCGAGGTGGTGTTCGGGCTCGACATGGACGGCATTGTCGACATCGCCGTGAACGCGGCGAAGCTCTGCCGCAAGCTGGAGCAGACGATGGGTCGAACCCAGATCCGGTACGAGTACTCACCCGAGAGCTTCACGCTGACGGAACCCGCGTTCGCGATTCGCATCTGCGAGGCAGTGATGGACGTCGTCGAACCGACGCCCGACAAGCCCGTGATCCTCAACCTGCCGGCAACCGTCGAGTGCTACTCACCGAACGTCTACGGCGACGTGATCGAGTGGTTCGGTCGCACGATCCGCGACCGCGACTCTGTCGTCATCAGCTTGCATCCGCACAACGATCGCGGCTGCGGAGTCGCGGCTGCGGAGTTCGGTGTCATGGCCGGCGCCGACCGCGTCGAGGGGACGCTCTTCGGAAACGGTGAGCGCACCGGGAACGTCGACATCGTCAACCTGGCGATGAACCTGTTCGCCAACGGCGTCGACCCGGAGCTCGACATGAGCGACATCGATGCGTTGCGTCGCGTTGCCGAGTACTGCAACCGGCTGCCCGTTCCACCGCGGCACCCGTACGCCGGCGACCTCGTGTACACGTCGTTCAGCGGCAGCCACCAGGACGCGATCAAGAAGGGGTTCGACGCGCTGCCGCCCGACTACGAAACGTGGGGCGTGCCCTATTTGCCGATCGATCCGAAGCACGTCGGACGCTCGTACGAAGCGGTGATCCGGGTGAACTCGCAGTCCGGCAAAGGCGGCGTCGCCTACATGATGAAAGAGGAGCACGGGTTCGAGCTGCCACGACGACTTCAGATCGAGTTCTCCAAGACGATCCAGCACATCACCGAGGATTCTGGAACCGAGATCAGCCCGGTCGTGATGTGGGAGGCGTTCCAGAACAACTACCTCCCCGAGGTGCCGCGGTTCCGTCTCAACAGTCACGAGCTGCACAGTGACTCGAGCACCGGACGCACGTCGATCACCGCTCAGCTCGTCGTGGACGGCGGACCGGTCACCATCATCGGTGTAGGCAACGGACCGATCGACGCGTTCGTCCATGCGTTGCGCGACGGTGTCGATGCCGAGCTCAACGTGCTCGACTACGCCGAGCACGCGATCGGCCAAGGATCCGAGGCGAACGCCGTCGCGTACGTCGAGACGTCGGAGCCCGACGGCAAGGTGCTGTGGGGCGTCGGTGTCGATCCGAACATCATCACGGCGTCGCTGCGCGCGGTGTTGAACGCCCACGAACGGCATCAGTTGTAAAGTCATCGGCCATGCGTTTGCTTCGGCGATTGTTCTGGCTCGGCATCTTGGCCGGCGGCGGGTATGGCGGTTATCGGGTGTGGCGGCAACGCCAATCGACACCCGTCGAACCGCCACGCTGGCCGCCGTTGGCGAACGAGACGCGGACGACTGCGAATGCGCAGCCGTCGGCTGCACAGGTGAACGCGGATGCCGCCCCCGTCGCGGCCGCTCAAGAAGTCGACGGTCGCACATGGGTCGTCGCGGTCAACGGTGATTGCCCCGACGGCTACCCCGTGAAGGCGAACGCCAACTCGGGCATCTTCCACGTTCTCGGCGGCCGTTTCTACGCACGCACCGTCGCCGACCGTTGCTATGCGAACGCCGACGACGCGCTGGCCGACGGCTATCGTCCGGCGAAGGCCTGATCCCGTCCCAGACCTCAAAGGACCGCTATGAACGTCGTCGTTGATTTCGATGTGTGCGCATCGACGGGCGCATGCATGCAGGTGTGCCCGGAGGTGTTCGAGGTTCGAAGTGACGGCTATCTGTATGTGCTCCAGGAGCACCCTGGCGAGGAACTGCGCGCGAGCGTGATGACGGCAGCCGACATGTGCCCGACTGCTGCGATCACCGTCACCGATTAGTCACCGAAGCTGCGGGCGAACGTCGTCGGCTCGCGACCGCCCAAGCACCACCCGACCAATCCGCTGAGCACCGGGACGCCGACGATCGCGACAACGAGGTGCACGATTGGGACGTCACCGAGCCGGCCGAGGTGATGCGCGTACGCGCCGACGAGGCCGAGGTACGCGCCAAGGGTTCCGACGATCACTCCGGCCAATGCGAGGCTGGCCGCGGTGGTGGCGGTCAACCGTCGACGGATCGTGCTGTTCGCGCCGGTCGCCGTCAACGTGCGCAGTTCGTCGGCCGCCTCGCTGCGTATCGTTCCAACCGTCATCGCGACGATCGTGAGCGCAAACACCGCACCTGCGGCGGTGGACGCCGTCTTGAGCGCCGAGTGGGTCGGAACCCCGTGACGCGTCTCGATCGTGAGACCCGCGCTCGCAGCGAGGTGGCGCGACGATGCGACCTGTGCCGGCGTCAGCGCGCCGCGTGCCTGCAGGATCCAACCGCTGGGTGCCCGGTGAAGATCGTGCTTGGCGAGTCCGGCGTCGGTGATGAATGCGCGTGGAAGTGACGAGTACTCCGGTGGCCCGATCGGAGAGGTCGTCGTCGTCTCGCCGCGTGATCGCAATCCAGCGAGGATGACATTCGGGACGGAGCTGAGCACCTCGGTGCCATCGGGAATCGTGGACGCGTCGATGTGGAGGAAGGAGAGCAGTTCCGGCGAACCGACGAACAACTTCACCGCGTTGTAGTGATTCGGATCGCCGGGCGTCGGTACGGCGAGATCGATGATCGGATGACCGTCGCCCTGGTTCGCCGAATCGACCGCGAGGTCGACCGGTACGACGGTTGGGTCGCCGAGCGCGGCAGCGATGTGTGCCATCGCGGTGTTTGCGTTCTCGATTTGCGTCTCGGTCAACTGCGTAGCGACGGGCGTGTCGCCGCGCTGCGCTCTGATGGTGACCAACATCTGCGTCTCGGCGAGATTGCCCTTGCCCGCCGATTCCACAGCAGTGCGATCGGCTGCTGTCGCGATCAACAGGATCGCGATCGGAATACCCAGCGCAAGGCTGACGGCGCCGAGTGCAGCCCCGGCGCGCGCCTGATACCTGCCGAGGTCGCGTACGGCGATGCGCGTCGCCACGGGAGCGCGACGGCCGAGCGTCGCGATGACCTTGATCGCAGTCGGGCACACGAACAGCATCCCGATCACGAGCGCGATCGATCCGCCGACGACGAGCACGGGGTTGCTCTGGTTCGATGCGGCCATCAACCCAACACCGCCGGCAAGGAAGACGACGCCGCCGATGATCGACGCCCTGGCGCGCCTCGGCATCGGCGGCCGTGCGGAGATCGCATCGACGATCGACATCCGCGGCATTGATCGCGACGGCCACCATGCGGCCGCGATCGGCACGAGCAGGCCGGCGACCATGGCACCGATCAGGAGGGCCCACGGGAGGTTCATGGGGTCGATCCGATGATGGACCGCACGCTCGAGTCGATGGGCGACGACGAACCAGATGCCGATGCCGAGCGTCGCGCCCGACAGCGAGGCGACGACACCGACGATTGCGCCGTGGACGAGGAGCACCAGCTTGAGATGTCGATCAGTGGCGCCGAGCGCTGCGAGCATTCCAAGTTGACGCATTCGTCGTTGTGCCGTCACCGCGAATCCCGCAGCTGCAACCAACGCGACGAGTAGGAACACCACCGTCGACGCGGCGAGCATCCCTGCTGCAGCGGCCTTCGACACGTCGGATCCGCGTTCCTCGATGTTGGTGTTGCCGCCGGCGAGGCGCAGATGTTCGACCTGTGGCCCCGTCGCATCAGCGAGAATCGTGATGGAACGACTCGGCCCAGAGGACGGTGGTTGGAGCACGAACTGGTCGCCGAGGTCGAGGGGGTTCTCGACGATGCCGACCACAGTTCGTGCCGTTCCACCGATCGGGATCGAACCGCCGATCGACACAGCGAACGTTGCCGCCACGTCTCGGGTCACGGCAGCTTCGAGCGACGCTGTCGGAAGCCGGCCGTCACGGAGACGCAACGTGGAGGCCGCATACACACCAGCGGGATCTTGCACTCGAACGTCGTATGTCTCGGTCGAGCCAGGAATTGCGAGCTCGGAATGACCGATCACCTCGATCGTCCCGAGGCTGGCCCCCGCGGCCGCGACAGCGTCGGCGATCGCGGCCGGATCGCTCGACCCGTACGAAATCAACTGCTTCGCCGTCCCGAACCGGCCGGCCTGCGTTGCCGGCGTGTTGTACACGGTCGCAACGCTGCACACAGCCGCCGCGACCGCAATCGCGATCACGACGACGACCACGGTCTGCTGGCGACGCTCGCGGACGAACAAGCGCAACGCCCATCGGGCAACCGCACGCCGCGCCGAGCCTCGACCCTTGGCCGTCCGAACACCGGCGTACGCCACCGCGGTCATCGATGCGACTCGCTCGCGAACAGTGATTCGGGGCCGAGCGCGGCCGTCGTCTGATCGACGATTCGCCCGTCGCGGACGAACACCACTCGATCCGCCCATGCGGCCAACTGCGCGTCGTGCGTGACGACGACTCCGGCGAGGCCGCGCTTGCACGCCGCACTGATGAGCTTCATCACACCTTCGCCGTTGACCGAATCGAGCGCGCCGGTCGGCTCGTCGGCCAGCAGCAGGGTGCGCTCACCGACAATGGCCCGAGCGATCGAGACCCGCTGGCGCTCTCCACCCGACAGCTCGTCGGGGAACCGGTTGGCATGCTCGGCGATGCCGAGATGCTCGAGTGCCTCGAGTCCCACCACACGCGCGCTGCGCGCCCGGCGGCCGTCGAGCTCGAGCGGCAACGTGACGTTCTCCAGCGCGGTGAGGCCGGCGAGCAGGTTGAAGTCCTGGAACACGTAACCGATCGAGCGCCGCCTAAGGGCCGCACGCTCGTTGCGAGACATCGTCGACACGGACGCTCCGACGATGCGAACGTCTCCGGTCGTTGCCGCTTCGAGACTGCCGGCGATCGTCAGCAACGTGCTCTTGCCGGATCCGGAGGGTCCCATGACCGCGACGAGTTCACCCTCGGCGACGCACACGTCGACGCCCCGAAGCGCATGGACTTCCGTTGGAGCGACGCCGTACACCTTCGTCACTCCGTGAAGCTCGAGAATGAAATCGCTCATCGTTTGGCTCCAGGTCGCATCGGCGAGAGGGCGCGGCCCGCGACCGCGTCGTTGCTCGCCGGCGCCGGCGCCGGCAGTGGCAGCGGGTCGGGCAGCTGCTTGACCCTGGCGTCCACAGTGTCGAGCCATCGCACCACCGCCTCGAGCCGGAACAGCTCCGAATCGGCAAGCAGGGCAAGACTGACGTCGCTGTCCGAGCCCGACTTGATCCGGGTGTACCACTGCATCGTCTCGACGAGCTGACGACGATGGGCCTGCAACAACGACAGCACATCGACGCCAGGAAGTCGCAACGCGACGAGCACCTTGATCACGAGCTCATCGCGAGGGGGCGAGAGGCTCGTGTCCGGCGTGTGCAACCACGCGTCGAGCTCCGCGGAACCTGCTGCGGTGATCGTGTACGTGTTCTGCGGTCCTTGCTCGCGATCGTCGGACTCGACAAGGCCGTCGCGTTCGAGCCGCTGGAGTGTCGTGTACACCTGGCCGACGTTCAGCGGCCACACGTCACCGGTGCGGGCCTCGAACTCCTGTCGCAACTGCAATCCGTACTTCGGCTTCTCCGCGAGGAGGGCCAGGAGGGCGTGGCGGACGCTCATCGGTCGCTCTGAATACTCAGTATCATACTCAGAACTATAACGAGTTTGACGACGCCGTCAACTGATTCCCTTCGGCCGCCTTTTCCTACGCCGCGAGTTCGACGACTCACAGGGCTTAGTACTGACCGTTGCAGTGTTGTGTCGAGTTCGAAGGAGCGGGGCGGTGCGATTCCCAGCTCATCGATCGTTCCCAGCGTGCCGCTCTTGACGAGAACTTGCTTCAGTTTGGCCAGGTAGATGCCGATACCTACTCATGATCTGAGGCCCAAACCTTTTGGTGACCTAAGACGTGTCATTACGAAATGATGACGGAAAGGTGCTCGTGTGGAACGCCGACTCGCAATCACGTACATAGTCTCCGCGACAACGACCTTCGGGATCGCGTGTGTAGCAATCGCTATCACAGGGGGTGGATTGTTCGCGAACGCCGCCCCGCCACGGGGTGGCGGCAAGCACGTCGAGATCGTCGACGATTACATCGTGGTGCACACATCGACCAGCGTTGCGCTGACCGACCCGGCAGCGACACCCGTCGACGTGCAGCCGGTGACGCCGGGCTCGCCGATGTCCAGGGTGCGCGCGCCGGGGTCTCCGACGGCACCAGTCGTCGTTGCCGCGGGTGCTGCTGCGCCGTCACCGACCGACACGGCAGTTGCGGACGCCGGCAACCAAGCCGCATCGCAGCCGGATCAGGCATCGGCTGCCGGCTCGCCGAGCCCCGACGGCTCGCTGGACGCGCCAGTAGCCGCAAGCCCCGTCGTCCCCGCGAAGACGTCGCCCGTCGACGCTCCGGCGCCCGCGACGACAGCAACACCGTCACCGCCGTCGACCACACCCGTCGTCGCCGCCACGCGACCGCCGATTCCCGACGGCTGCGTGAATCCGAGGTTCCGGAACGGAGCGTGGAAGTGCGATGACGAGTGAACTGAACGAACAACAGTTGGCGAGGCTCGCCCGCCTCGGCAAGCGCAATCCGTCTGCGGCCCCGACGCCACCTGCCCCCATTGCCGCGATGACAGCGTCGATCCCTCCCCCGCCACCGGTCGCGCCGGTCGCTGCGGTTGCACCGACCGCGTCGGCTGGTGCCGACCTCAACGATCAACAGCTCGCCCGGCTGGCCCGACTCGGCAAGCGCGGTGGCGCCGCCGCCGGCGCTCAGCCGTCGGCCTCGGTTCCGTCCGGAAGTGCGCTCGTTCCTGTACCCGTTCCCGCGATGCAAGTGCTCGCGACGCCCGCGCCGAGCACGGCGTTGACGTTGTGGAGCCCGCCCGCCGGGCCTCCTGGCGTCGCCGCGCATGTGCTCGTCGCTGCCGCCTCGGTCGCCCCGGCAGCCGTGGGGCCGGCGCCGGCCGCGCAGGCCGCGCTCGGACCAGCCGCCGAGGCAGCTATCCCGCTGGTCGACCGCCACACCAGCGTCCGGTTGTTCGGCAGCCGTCGGCGTCACGTCGCCGCTGCAGGACGCATCCTCGCGACCGGGCTGGCAACGTCCGGCTTCCTCGCCACCATCGCGTCGCTCGCCACGGCTGATGCCCGCGAGCTGTCGCAGAAGGCAGATTCGGCCACCCCGACGACCGTCGTCGAGACGATTCATCGCGTGACGTACCTCGACGAGTTCGGCAACCCCATCGCGCCACCGACGACGCTCGCCGGCGCCGATCCGGCGCTGTCGTCGACAACGGTTGCGGCCGCGGTCGATCCGCTGGCGGTTGTGGATCCGAACGCGCCGACCACCACCATCGCGGCATCCGTCGCACCGCTACCGGGGGCCCCGACCGCAGCAGGCGCTCCAGCGCCCGCCGGCACCCCATCAGCGGGACCTGCCCCGGCAGGCGCTCCCGCGCCGGCACCCGCACCGGCTGCTGCCGGCGCACCTGCGCCCGCTCCTGCGCCGGCACCAGCCGCTGCACCTGCGCCCGCGCCGGCCCCAGCTCCGGCACCCGCACCTGCTCCCGCCCCCGCACCCGCCCCGGCTCCCGCACCCGCCCCCGCTCCAGCACCCGCACCTGCACCTGCTCCTGCACCGGCACCTGCTCCTGCACCGGCACCTGCTCCGGCCCCAGCACCTGCTCCGGCCCCAGCACCTGCGCCTGCCCCAGCACCAGCACCGCCGGCCTGCCAGGGCAGTGGTTGCTGATTCGGCACGTGGCCGAAGAACGGACGTGGCAGCGCTCCACGGCTCGGCTGATGGGCTCTTCGAGTGAGATCCTCGTCGACGGACCCGCTGAGCTGATCCCGCTCGGATTTGCCCGTCTTCGACAACTCGAAAAGACGTGGAGTCGGTTTCTTCCCGACAGCGAGCTGAACCGGTTGCAATCGTGTCGAGGCGGATGGCTCGAGTGCAGCCGCGATCTCGTTGCCGCCCTCGAGTGCTGCTTCGCGATGCACGCCGAGACGCGCGGGCTGTTCGATCCGACGATACGCACGAGCCTCGAACTGCACGGATACGACCGCACGTTCGCGGAGATCGTCGAACACGCGAGCTCGTCGAGCGTTCGTAGTCCTCCGGTGCCAGCGCCTGGGCTCGCAGGCATCGAGATACGCGACAACTGGGTGCGCGTCAGCGATGGCCTCTCGATCGATCTCGGGGGCATCGGCAAGGGGCTCGCAGCCGACATCGTCGCCGACGAGTTGATCGTGGCCGGTGCGAACTCTGCATACGTCTCGCTCGGCGGCGACATTCACGCGGCCGGCGAGCCCGTCGACCAGAACGGATGGCAGGTGCCGCTGCTCCATCCTTCGACGGGCGCAACGATCGACCATCACGCGTTGTACGCCGGCGCCCTCGTGATGAGCACAGTCGCGATCCGTCGGTGGACGCGCGACAACATGGAACATCATCACATCATCGATCCGCGTACCGGTCGGCCGAGCGCGACCGACTTGATCGCCGTGGCAGTCGCCGCGCACAGCGCGGCACGCGGTGAGGCGCTTGCCAAAGCCGCCATCATCGCGGGCAGCACAGACGGGGCTGCACTGCTGAGGGCGGCGGATGTGAAAGCCTGGATGATCACCGATGATCGCGTCGTCGTAATCCAGGAGTCCGACCAATGATTGCCGTCACCGACAAGCTCGCGTGGTACGTGGCCAGGTCCAGCGGCATCGTCGCGTGGACGACCATCACCGCGAGCATCCTCTGGGGGCTCACGCTGTCGAGCCGGCTCGTCCGCAAGCGCGGTGTTCCGGCATGGCTCCTCGATCTGCACCGCTATCTCGGCACGCTGTCACTCGTGTTCGTGGTCGTGCATCTGCTCGGACTGTGGGCCGACAACTTCGTCTACTTCGGATGGCGAGAGATGTTCGTGCCGATGAGCTCACCATGGAAGACGAGCGCAGTGGCGTGGGGCATCGTCGCGTTCTACTTCCTCGCGGCAATCCAGATCACGTCGTGGCTGATGCGCCGGATCAAGCGAAAGATCTGGCATGCGATCCACCTCACCAGCATCGCGTTGTGGATCTCCGCGACGGTTCATACGTTCCTTGCCGGACAGGATCGGCACAACACGCTGCTGCAGTGGTTCGTGTTCGGTGCTTCGATACTCGTGCTGCAGCTGACGTTGTTCAGGTTGATCACCTTGCGCAGTGCGCAGAAGTGGGCGCTGCGACCCGAGACACCGACGAAGGGGCCTGACCGCGTCAGCAGCCGCTAGATTCGGCCGCACATGGCCTTCCACACCAAGTTGAGAACTGCTTGGAAGACATCGCGGTCGATGCTGTGCGTCGGTCTCGACCCTGACTCCAGTCGGATGCCGAGCTGCATCGGCGAGCGCCCGAGCGCCGTGTTCGAGTTCTGCAAGGAGATCGTCGACGCGACGGCGGACCTCGTGTGCGCATTCAAGCCGCAGTTCGCGTACTTCGCCGCGCAGCGGGCCGAGCCGGAGCTCGAACGGCTGTGCAACTACATCCACGACACATACCCCGGCGTCGTGGTGGTGCTCGACGCCAAGCGCGGCGACATCGGGCCGACGGCAGAGCAGTACGCGCGTGAGGCGTTCGATCGTTACGGCGCCGATGTCGTCACCGTGAACCCGTACATGGGGACCGACTCGGTCGAGCCGTATCTGCGATCTTCACAGAACGGCGTCCTGGTGCTCTGTCGTACGTCGAATCCCGGTGGCAGCGACTTCCAATCGCTGACGATGGACGGTGAGCCGCTGTACGTGCACGTCGCTCGCAAGGTGGCGAACGAGTGGAGCGGAATGGGCGACTGCGGGCTCGTCGTAGGTGCGACGTATCCAGCGGAACTCGCCGCGGTGCGGGCGATCGTCGGCGACATGCCGGTGCTCGTTCCGGGCGTCGGCGCGCAAGGCGGCGATGTCGAGGCGACCGTCCTCGCGGGCGCGACGGCGGAGGGCGTCGGCCTCGTCATCAACTCGTCGCGCGCGATCCTCTACGCGTCGAGTGGCGACGACTTCGCCGATGCCGCACGCCGCGAGGCCCTCGTGACACGCGACGCGATCCGGTCGTTCACGCCTCGGCCCTCAGCACGTGAGGGCGTCGACCGAGATGATCCCGGCGGCGACGCGTAGTTCGCCGAGCACGTCCCCGTTGACCTCTCCGGACGTTGCGATCAACATCACGGCGGTTCCGCCGTCCGCCGCCGCGCCGACATCCATGTCGGCGATGTTGACACCCGCATTGCCCAGCAGCGTTCCGACGATCCCGATGACTCCCGGACGATCGTCGTTCTTGACCATCAGCATGTGCTCGGTCGGCGGGACGTCGACGCTGTGGTCGTCGATCATGACGATCCGCTGCGCACCGCGACGTCCGACCAACGTGCCCGACAACGATCGACCACCGCCGCGCAGCGTGATGAGGTTCACGAAATCTGCCGACGTCGCAGAGTTGGTCTCGCGGATCTCCACGCCGTGCTCCTTCGCCACCTGCGGCGCGTTGACGTAGGTCACCGGCTCGTCGGTGACGGAGCCGAAGAAGCCCTTCGCGGCGGCCAGGGTGAGGATGCGAGTGTCGTACCCGGCGATGTCCCCCTCGGTGCACACTTCGATCTGCTTCGGCGCGCCACCGACGAGGGAAGCGAACAACCTCCCGAGTCGTTCGGCAAGCGGCAGGAACGGTCGCATCGTCTCGTTCGCTTCGGCCGCGTCCACGTTGACGGCAAACGGAACGAACTCGCCGGCAAGCGCCAGTTGCACCATGTCGGCGATCGTGTCGCCCGCCTTGTCCTGCGCTTCTCGCGTCGACGCTCCGAGGTGGGGAGTCACGATCACCTGGTCGAGGCCGAACAACGGCGACTCCGTTGTCGGCTCGGTCGCAAAGACGTCGATCGCCGCGCCGGCGATGACACCATCGCGCACCGCGTCGGCCAGTTCCGACTCGTCGACGATCCCACCGCGGGCCACGTTGATCAGACGCATCGTCGGCTTCGCCTTGATCAGCAGATCACGATTGATGAGCCCCGTCGTCTCTTTCGTCCTCGGGAGGTGGATCGTCAAGAAATCCGCCTCGGCGACCGCCTGATCGAGCGAGAGCATCTCGATCCCCATCTGGCGCGCCTTGTCGGCCGAGACGTACGGGTCGTATGCGACGATGTGCATCCCGAACGCCTTGGCGCGATCCGCGACGAGCTTGCCGATGCGGCCGAGGCCGATCACCGCCAGCGTCTTGTCGGCGAGCTCGACACCTTCCCAACGCGACCGTTCCCAGCGGCCCGCTGTCAGCGCCGCGTGAGCCTGCGGGACGTTGCGCGCCTGTGCCAGCAACAACGCCATCGTGTGCTCGGCAGCGGAGATGATGTTGCTCTGCGGCGCGTTGACGACCATCACACCACGGCGAGTCGCCGCCTCCACGTCGACGTTGTCGAGACCGATGCCGGCGCGACCGACCACCAAGAGCTCGTCGGCGTGCTCCAGCACCTCGGCGGTGACCTGGGTGGCTGATCGGATGATCAGCCCTTGCGCGCCGCGAATGTTCTCCGTCAGTCGGGTGAGATCGAGTTGGACGTCGACATCGTGACCTGCCGCACGTAGGCGGTCGAGGCCACCTTCGGCGATTTCTTCGGTGACGAGGACGCGAGCCATGGCAACAATCGTTACAGGCCCATCCGGCGATTCGAAAAGATTTGAACGATCTGTTCACGTCGTCCGTCTCGGCTATCTTGAGCCGACGCCGATGCGAGTCGTGCGCTAACCCGTGGAGGATCCATGTCGTACCCCTTTTTGTCGGCGGAGTGGATGGACGCTGCGAAGGCGATTCGCGAGAAGTACGCGGATCAGGCGTCGGCGATCCCCATCAGCGTGCGGATGAACCAGGTCATCACCGACGTCCCGTTCGGCGAGAGCGACGTCAAGCTGTACCTCGACACGTCGTCCGGCAAGCTCGAGATGGAGACCGGCGAACTCGACGCACCAGACCTCACGCTGACGACCGACTACGACACCGCCAAGAAGATCTTCGTCGACCAGGATCAAGCCGCAGGAATGCAGGCGTTCATGGCGGGCAAGATCAAGGTGCAGGGCGACATGATGAAGATGATGGCGATGCAGACCGGCATGCCGCAGGACGACATCGCCAAGACCGTCGCGAACGAGATCAAAGAGATCACCGCCTGACCGCGGGCGTCAGGTGCGGGCGAGTGGCGCGAGCGCCTCGGCAAGCTCCTCGACCGACCACATCCGATCCCGATCGACAGAAGCACCGCGTGACCAGCTCTCGATCAACGTGACGTTCCCGCCTTGCACGAAGAACGTCTCGCCGGTGAACTTGCAGTCGGCGCAGGCCAGGTAGGCGACGAGTGGCGAGATGTTGGCCGGGTCCCACTGGTCGAACCCGCCCTCTGCCGGCTTCATGATGTCCTCGAGGCCCGGTGTCGCGAGCGTGAGGCGCGTCCGTGCCCCTGGCGCCACGGTGTTGCTGCGCACGTCGTAACGAATGAGCTCCTTCGCGACGATCTGACTGAACGTCGCGATCCCCGTTTTGGCGGCGCCGTAGTTGCTCTGGCCAGGGTTCGCGAACAGCCCGGACGTGCTCGAGGTGTGCACAAGGTTGCGCGGCTTGCCGTTGCCCGCCTTGTGCTGCTCACGCCAATACGCGGCAGCCCAACGCGTCGGCGCGAAGTGACCCTTGAGATGCACGGCGATCACGGCGTCCCACTCCTCCTCCGTCATGTTGACGATCACACGATCGCGCAGGATGCCGGCGTTGTTGACGAGGATGTCGAGATCACCGAACGCTTCGATCGCGCTGTTGATGAGACGCTGCGCGCCTTGCCAATCGGCGACGTTGTCGTGATTCGCGATCGCCTCGCCACCCAGTTCTCTGATCTCTTCGACGACGTGTTGGGCCGGAGACGTGTCGGTTCCCGTCCCGTCGTTCGCGCCGCCGAGATCGTTGACGACAACACGCGCGCCCTCCTTGCAGAAGAACAATGCATGCTCGCGCCCGATGCCACGGCCGGCGCCGGTGATGATTGCAACCCGGCCGTCAAGCGATCCCATGCATCCTCCTCCAGACGAAGGCACGCTAGCCATCGGCCCGCGACGCGAGTGAATTTCTAGAAGAACGCGATGTCGATGGGCGTCGCGCGATGCAACTGCTGTCCGACCTGCACATCGACACCTTGATACGAGGCCGCCACGAGGACACCGCCTGTGTTGCCGGTGACCTGACCGACCGCGAGACCGGCAGCCGTCAATGTGTCGGTCGCCTGCTGCAACGTCAGCCCGCCGAGCGGCGGAACGGTGACGACGTCAGGTCCCTTCGACACTGCAACACTGATGACTGCGCCGCGATCGACGGTCGAGTTCGGTGCGAGATCTTGCCGAACGATCAACCCCGGCGCAACCGTGTCGCTGAACTCCGGATCGAGTTGCAACAGCACCAAACCCTGCTGGGTGAGCGTCGCCGTCGCCTGATCGATCGCCATCGCACTGAGGTCCGGAACGACTCTCGGCTGCGGCCCTGCGGACAGAACGACCGCGACGGTCGTCTTCGG
Source organism: Ilumatobacteraceae bacterium (assembly GCA_036403055.1). Taxonomy (GTDB): domain Bacteria; phylum Actinomycetota; class Acidimicrobiia; order Acidimicrobiales; family Ilumatobacteraceae; genus JAENVT01. The sequence continues at coordinate 14,162 of DASWRR010000341.1, forward strand.
TGTGACCGTCTCACCGGCCTTCAGCCCCGGCTGCTCAGGAACCATCCAACTGATCACGGTTCCGGCAGGAACCGTCTCGTCGAAGACCGGGTCGGATTGTTGCAGGATGAGATCCAACTGCTGCAGGCTGGCGGTCGCCTGCTCCAGTGTCAGTCCGACGAGATCAGGCAGTGGTCGCGGGGCTGGGCCGGCGCTGACGATCAGTTGGAACGGCTTGTGCTCGTCGAGCGACGTGGCTTCACCCGGCTCGGTGCGAACGACGACGCCGGCCGCAACGGACTCACTCGCCTCGCGCGTGATCACGGTGTCCCAGTCGAAGCTCGATATCTGGTTCAGTGCTTCAGCCTCCGCCAGCCCTGCGAGGTGCGGGACTTGATAGGTGTGCGTGCGGTCACGCGTCACGAAGTACGCAAACCCGCCGACCGCAGCCGCGAGCAGCAGTATCACGGGAAGGCTCCAGGCCAGCCACCGCCGGCCGCGCCTCGGCTCGTCGTCGAAGTCGTCGACTTCCGGTGACGGTTGACGAACGCGGCTCGCGACCATCTCGTGGTCGGTCGGCACGTATTCCGTCGTGACGAGCGGCGGAGGTTGCGGCCCGTTGACAGGAGCGGGGACCGGCGGCGGCAACGCCGGCCGCGTGATCGAACCGGAAGCATCACCGAACAGCCCCGCGTGCGGCAGGTTGATCGGCGCGGGCCGTGGCAACTTCTCCGCGGCCTGCACGAGCGCCCGACCGAACTCAGCCGCCGAGTACCGGTCGTCCGGCAGGGGTCGCCCGGCGCGCTCGAGCACGGCGGCGAGCGGTCCGAGATCCGCCGACACCGGCATCAGCCGGTCGATGCGATTCGAGAGCGTTGCGACCGTCGAATCACCGGCGAACGGGACCGTCCCCGACATCGATTCGAGCATCGTCAAGCACAACGAATAGACATCGCCGCGCGGTCCGCGGCGACCGGATTCGGCCAACTCGGGCGCCGCGTACATTGCGAGGGCGTTGCTGACATGAGCGCGATCCGTCCACAGCGCTTCGCCGACGACGTTGGCCAGTCCGACGTCCGTGACGCGCAACCGTCCGTCATCGCCGAAGACGAGCGTCGATGGACGGATGTCGCCGTGAACGAGACCGTGACGATGGATCGCGTCAAGCGCCTTGCACGCCTCGAGACCGACCATCAGCGCCTGCGACGGCGACAGGGTGCGACCGCGGTCGAGGTACTCGCGCAGGCTGCCGCCACCGAGGTGCTCGACGATGACGTACATCGCCTTGCGGTCGTTCCAGATGTCGGCGCCCCAGTCGTAGATCTCAGCGATGTTCGGGTGCTTGATCGACGCGCCCAGTTCCGCTGCTTGACGGAAGGCGCGTTCGAAGCCTTCGCCGGAGCTGAGATCGGGATGGACGACCTTGATCGCCACGACACACTGTTGAACCAGGTCAAAGGCATCGAACACAGCGGCATCGACCCCGGTTCCGCGCCGCGGACCGAGTTGATAGCGACCCGCGACGACCCGACCGTTGAACTGTGTATCCATCAATGTCATGGGGTACTGAACGCTACCGCGACGACCGTGCGCTGAGCGTTCATGCACGAAATCGGGAGAGCGGCGACCGATTTGCGCCGTGCACACGGAAGAATGTCAGTCGTGAAAAGACCGCACATGGACGCTCAGAAACGACGACTGTTCGTCGTGAGTGTCGTGATCGGCATCGGGCTGTTGATGGTGCTCCTCGGTTTCCAATCGTCGGTGACCGGTCGCAAAGCGCTGGCCTTGCCGGCGACGATCGAAGACATCGATCCGGTGCGCGGTGCCGTTCGCGTGCCCTCACAGACCGCCGTCTTCGTCGATCTGCTCGCGGGGTACACGGGTGTGCTGGTGATCGACGACATCGAACTGAAGACCGTCGACCCCAACGACTTGAACGCACCCAACTCTCCGTCTGCGGCAGCACCCGGCCAGCAGGTGTCACTGCCGGCGACCACCATCTACGAGCGGGGCAACGCGACGCTGACGTTCGTCCCGAGCGCCAACGCGCCGATCAAGTCGTTCACGCAAGGCACCCACACCGCGACGGTGATCTACTGGAAGGTGCTCGAGTCGCGACTGCGCTCGCAGTCGTACACGTGGACCTTCTCCGTCTTCTAGGACGGCAGTTCTCCGGTTTCCAGCAGATGGTCGAAGCCGTCGTCGTCGAGCGTCGGTATACCGAGATCTTGGGCCTTCGTGATCTTGCTCGCACCGGGCGACTCACCGGCCACGACGGCAAAGGTCTTTGCGCTCACGCTTCCCGGGCTCTTGCCGCCGCGCGCCTTGATCGCCAGCTCCGCTTCTTCACGTGAGTACCGCTCGAGCGTGCCGGTGATCACCACCGCTTTGCCCGCGAGGACCTGCGGCATGCGACTGACCTCGACCTTGCCGAAGTCGACGCCGGCGCGCCGCAACTTCTCGATGAACTGTTTGTTGGCATCGATCGCGTACCACCGGCAGATCGAACGGGCGATCACCGGGCCGACGCCGGCTGTCGTCGCGAGGGTCGCCTCGTCGGCTGCCAGTATCGAGTCGAGCGTGCCGAACGCGAGGCTCAACGCTTCGCTGGCGGACGGCCCGAGGCCTTTGATCCCGAGCGCGGTGAGCAACTTCGGCAACGGCCGCGTCTTCGACGCCTCGATCCCGGCGAGCAGCTTGTCTGCGCTGATCGATGCGAACCCTTCGAGGCCGAGCAACTGTGCGGCAGTGAGCGAATAGATGTCGGCGGGATCGGTGATCAGCCCCGCTTGGCTGAGCTGGAACACGGTCCGCTCGCCGAGACCCTCGATGTCCATCGCGCCGCGTGAGGCGAAGTAGATCACCCGCTGGTCGCGCTGGAACGGGCAGAGGAGCTCGATGCAGCGCGTGTCGGCTTCACCGTCGATGCGGACGAGCTCCGTCTTCAGCGGACACGGGCAGGTCTTCGGGAACTCCCACGGTTCAGTGCCTTCAGGGCGCAAGGACAGGATCGGTCCGACGACCTCGGGGATCACATCACCTGCCTTGCGGACGATGACGGTGTCGCCCGGCCGCACGTCCTTGGCACGCACCTGGTCCTCGTTGTGCAGCGTTGCCATGCGCACGGTCGAGCCACCGACGAACACGGGGTCGAGCACGGCGAATGGTGTCGTGCGGCCCGTGCGACCAACCGACACGTGGATGTCGCGCAGCAGCGTCGTTCGTTCCTCCGGCGGGAACTTGAACGCGATCGCCCAACGGGGGGCGCGCGACGTGAACCCGAGCAACTCGCGCAACGCGAGCTGATCCACCTTGGCGACGGCACCGTCGATCTCGTACGGCAGATCGTGGCGATGATCGCGCCAGTGAGCGGCGAACTCGTAGACACCCGCGAGGTCGTCGACGAGCCGCACCTCGGGGTTCACCGGAAACCCGAGTGTGGCGAGGAACTCCAACGTTTCGTGATGACTCGTGAAGTCCGGGCCGCCGATCACCTCACCGAGCTGGTAGCACCAGAAACCGAGTTCACGACTCGCCGTCACGCGAGGATCCTTCTGTCGCAAGCTGCCGGCACCCGCGTTGCGCGGGTTCGCGAACCGCGGCATCCCGGCAGCAGCGGCGCGTTCGTTGAGCGCCTCGAAACTGGCAATCGGCATGTAGACCTCGCCGCGCACCTCGAGGACTTGCGGAGCACCTTTCGGCAAGCGCTTCGGCAGCGCGCCGATCGTTGCGACGTTTGCCGTGACGTCTTCACCGACTCGGCCGTCGCCGCGCGTCGCGGCCTGCACGAACACGCCGTTCTCGTAGCGAACGCTCATCGCCAAGCCGTCGATCTTCAACTCGCACACGAACGTCGCCGGCGCGCCGGCGAGACCTCTGGCGACGCGCTCCCCCCATTGGGCAAGCTCCGACTCGTCCATGGCGTTGTCGAGGCTCGTCATCGGAACCCGATGCACGACGGGCGCAAAGGTCGCCGACAACGGAGCGCCGCCGACCTTCGACGTCGGCGACTCGGTCGATGCGAGCTCGGGGTGGTCGCGCTCGAGGGACAGCAACTCGCGGACCAAGAGGTCGTACTCGGCGTCGGCGATCTCCGGATCGTCGAGGGTGTAGTAGCGCTCGTTGTGATGTGCGATCTGCTCGCGAAGCGCGGAGACGCGAGCTGCGGGGTCGACGGACGCGGCCATGGATTCGAGTGTAAGCAGCTACGCCCCGAGCGAGATGCGCGTCGCCGTCGCTTGATCCCTGACACGCTCGCTGATGTCGGCGGCCAGCCGGTGCACACGCTCGGCCACCGCAGGGGTGTGCGTGCCGAGACCACATTCCGGCGTGATGATCGACTGCTGGCGGAGCTGAGTCGGATCTGCACCGCGCTGCACGAGCTCGCACCACAACTCGCTGAGCTTGCGCCACGGCCGCTCTGCCGACATCGCGACGGGCCCTTCCGTCGAGACCGCGCCCCACGCGATCGTGCCGCCATCACCGAGGAACCGCGCGAGGTACCCAGCGGACTCGAGGAGCCGGATGTCGACCGGCACCGACAACACGTCGGGTCCGATCGCGACCAGCGATGCGATGTCCGCCGTCGCGCAGACGTGCAGCCCTGTGACACACAACGGCTCGATCGCGGCGAGCGCCGCGGACACCATGTCGACCGCGGTGTCAGGAGCGATCGGGAACCCGACACCCATCATCTCATCGAGCTTCGGCTCGTCGATGAACACGACTTGGCGGCACCCCGGCAACGCCGCCGCAACATGATCGGCGAGCTGGCGGACGCGGCAGCGAACCGCGCGCACCGACACCTCGAACGCGACGTCGCTGGCGAGCCCGGCGCGGACCAGCGCGAGACCGAGCGTGACTGGACCGACGAACTGCCACTTGACCGCGGCGCGACGGCCGGCGGCCGCTGCGAGGAACGCCCGCCATCCGGCAAAGGCGTCGTGCTGCAAGTCGGTGATCACCGGGGCCTCGGGATCGAAGCTCGCCGCGTCGAACGCGATGCTTCCGTACTGACCGACGGTGATCCCCGCGAGCCCGACGAGTGCTTGCGGGATCATCCCTTCCGCCGGCGACCGTTTCGGAAGTGTCGGGATCGCGGGAAGCTCGAGCGTCGCGAGTACGAACGCTGCTGCGGCCGCTGCGTCGCGATGAGGAAGGCTGCCGATCCCTGTGGCGACGCCACTTGGTAGCTGCGCTCTGTTCACCAGATCACCCCGGCGGACATCGTTCCACTCGCGATCACGTACGCACGAGCCGGGCCCGAACATGCCTGCTCGTTTCGAACGCGAGCGGTCGATCGGCAAGTGTGGGGTGATGAAGGAGGCCCGGTCACGCTTCGAATCGGCGGTCACGGGCTTGTGGGGACCGCGCATCATCTGGCTGATCATCGGTGTCGCAGGAGCGTGGTCGATCGGGGAATCCCTCGACAGTCGGTCGTCGTTGGTGCGCACCACGGTGACGTTTTGTGCATGGATCCTGTGGGGCGCAGGTGTCGTTGCGCTCATGGTGCCCTCGACGCTCGGCCTCACGGTGATGCGCATGCTCGTGGCTCTCGCGTGCGGTACCGCGATCACGAGTTGGGCGGATGGCGCCTCGTCGGCGGCGGGCGCAAGCTTCGTCGCATGCGCACTGATCGGTGCGATGCTCGTCGGCAGTGCCGACTTCGGGACGGAGTGCGTGCAGTCGTCGGCGTATGGGGACGAGCGGCGATTCCTGTTGCGGCCACCTGCCGCGTTCCTGCCTCCCGTCGTGCTCGCCGGCTTGTTGTGGGTGGCGACCGCGATCGCCGCACCGCTGCTGCTCGGCGCCCGGCAATGGGTCGTCGGCCTCGTCGTCGCCGCGGCGGCGGCCTTGCTGACTGTCGCCTTGATACCGCGGTTCAACACGTTGAGCGGGCGCTGGCTCGTGATGGTGCCGGCCGGGGTCGTGGTGCACGACGAGGTCGTGCTCGGCGAAACGTTCATGGTCGCGCGTGCCGACATCGTCGACATAGAGCTCGCGCTCGAAGATACGGAGGCGGCCGATCTCACCGGCCCTGCGGGTGGACACGCCGTCGAGATCAGGTTGCGATCAATGGCGACTGTCGTGCTGGCGCCCGACAAGGAGTCGCCGCGCGGCAGGGCGCTCCACGTGCGTTCGTTCATCGTCACACCGAGCCGCCCCGGTGCGGTGTTGCGCTACTGGACGATGCCACCACCGAGGACGTAGCGGTCGGTGGCGTCGAAGAACACGACGCTCTGTCCTGGTGCGACGCGACGTTGCGGCTCGCGCCAACGGACGACGCCGTCGTCGAACGATGCCGGCACCGCCGCGCCGTGGGCACTGCACTGGACCATCACGTCTCCGGAGTGCTGCTCGTCCGCCCACGTGATGTCGCCGACGTTCATCATGTGAACATCGAGATCGCTTTCCTCACCGACGACGATCGTCGACGTCGAGTGATCGATCGCGGTCACGTAGCGCTTCGGTCCACCGCCCGGCAGACCGATGCCGCGCCGCTGACCCAACGTCACCATCTCGATTGCCGGTACCTCGCCGAGGACTGCTCCGGTTCGATCGACGACGGTGCCGCGACGGAACGGGATCCGCGCACCGAGAAAGGTCTCACGTCCGCCGGTGTTCGTGATGAAGCACACGTCCTGACTGTCCGGCTTGTCGGCCGTCCGCAGCCCGAGCGCGTTCGCTCGCTCGCGCACCTGTGACTTCGTGAGGTGGCCGACCGGGAACATCGTCCGCCGCAGCTCGCGCTGCGGCAGCATGTGCACGACGTAGCTCTGATCCTTCGCAGCATCGGCGCCGCGGTGGACGAAGAACCGATCGCCGACCGGTTCGATGCGAGCGTGATGACCAGTCGCAATCGCGTCGAAACCGAGAAGATCCGCGCGCTCGCTCAGCCGATCGAACTTCAGATGGCGGTTGCACTCGATGCACGGATTCGGTGTCATGCCGAGCGAGTGCGCCCGGACGTACGGATCGACCACGTGCGTGTTGAAGTCCTCGGCGAAGTTGAACACGAGGTGGTCGATGTCGAGCTGCTGGGCAACGCGCCGGGCGTCGTCGACGTCCGCGACCGAGCAGCAGCCCGTGTCGCTGTCGCCGCCCCAGAGTCGCATGGTGATGCCGACGACCTGGTGACCCGCGTCGATGAGCTCCGCCGCGGCCACCGAGGAATCCACGCCCCCGCTGAGCGCCACCAAGACCTTCATCCGAGTGTTTCCGGCCCGCTCGGCGGCATACGAGTCTGCGGGTCGGCGGGCCGGAGGTCGGCACGGCCGTTTCGCAGCCGGCGGACCGCGTCCACGATGGCTGCAGATGCTCGCGTGATGTCGTCCGCCGTTGTCGTGCGGCCGAGGGTCAACCGCAACGCGCCGGCGGCACGCGCGTTGGGGATTCCCATCGCCGCGAGGACGTGTGACGGTTCCATCGCACCGCTCGCACAGGACGATGCCGCGCTGGCGCATACGCCGGCCTCGTCGAGGAGGTACAGCAGCGCCTCGTTCTCGATGCCGTCGATGCAGACGTGGGCGCTGCCCGCGACCTTGTGCCGCCGGTCGACAGTTTCGTGCACATCGTCGAGATCCGCCTGCAGCCGATCGATCAGCAGATCGCGCAGCGCGGCGACGCGAACGTTCTCCTCGGCGCGCTCGTTGTCGGTTGCTCGCAATGCCGACGCCATCGCGATGATCCCGGCGACGTTGTGCGTCCCGCTGCGTCGCTCGCGTTCTTGACCGCCGCCGATCAACATCGGCGTGAACCGGGCGCGGCCTCGCGCCACCAGCACGCCGACGCCTTTTGGACCACCGAACTTGTGGGCTGACAACGACATCAGATCAACATGTGGCGCGATCGTGCGAAGGTCGAGCCAGCATGCGGCTTGCACGGCGTCGCTGTGCAGGACGGCGCTGGGTGCGGCGCGGCGTACGACGTCGGCGACGGCAGCGACGTCGGTGATGGTGCCGACTTCGTTGTTGACCGCCATCACGCTCACGACCGACACGCCGTCGAGCGAGCTCCCGAGCGCGGCGAGATCGACATGCCCTGCACCGTCGACGCCGACGATTCGTCCGTTCCTGGCCTCGACGGCATGCAGCACGGCATGGTGCTCGACGGCTGCGCAGAGGGCAACGCCGCCGACACCGTCGACAGTGCCGAAGATCGCGGTGTTGTCGGCTTCGGTGCCGCCGCTGGTGAAGATGACCTCGCCCGGCCGGCAGCCGATCACATCGGCGATGTCGTCACGTGCCTCGTCGATCGACTTGCGAACCTGACGCGCGAAACGATGCGATCCCGAGGGGTTGGCGAACCTCTCCGTGAGGAACGGCAGCATCGCGTCGACGGCTTGCGCACGCATCGGCGTCGTCGCTGCGTGGTCGAGATAGGTGTAGCCGTCGTGCACGGATCCAAGGCTAATGGTGGTCCGGCTATTGGCCGCCGACCGCGTTCATCGTCGATGATGGGGACATGGATGGCTACACGCACTCGTCGTACGGCGACGCGTTCGCCGACGTCTACGACGCGTGGTACCACGACATCACCGATGTCGAGTCGACAGTCCGATTGCTCGGTGATCTCGCGGCGGAGATGCCGGCACTGCGCGTCCTCGAGCTCGGCGTCGGAACCGGTCGCCTGGCCGTCCCCCTTGCGGCGAACGGCGTCGAGGTGGTCGGGATCGATGCCAGCGCGGCGATGCTGGCGAAGCTCGCGGCGAACGACCCTGCCGGGTCGGTCACGGCGTGTCTCGGCGACATGGTCGACGGTCAGCCAGCCGGCCCGTTCAGCCTCGTGTTCGTCGCCTTCAACACGTTCTTCAACCTGCTCACCGAGGAACGCCAGCAGTCCTGCTTCGACGCGGTCGCCCAACGGCTGGCGCCTGGCGGTGCGTTCGTGATCGAAGCGTTCGTTCCCGAACCCGAGGCTGGTTCGTCGGTCAGCGTGCGCTGGATCACCGCCGATGCGGTCGTCCTCAGCGTGACGACGAACGACGTCGTGTCGCAGACCGCGCAGGGCCAATACATCTCCATCAGCGAAACCGGCGGCGTGAAAATGCGGCCGTGGGCGATCCGCTATGCGACCGTCGAGCAGTTGGACGCGATGGCCGCACTGTCTGGATTTCGTCTCGCGGAGCGCTGGGAAGACGCCGAACGCGCGCCGTTCAACGCGCAAAGCGCGCGACACGTCAGCCTCTATCGCACAATTCACAGCCCCGTCCGTCACTAAGCAAGCACCACGTCCTAAGCTGAAGGGCGCTGTGAGTCAACTGCGTCTGAATCCACTGACCGGGCGGTGGGTCACAATCGTGGCCGAGCGTGCCGAACGACCGACGGACTTCGCGCCGCGCGTCACCCAGGTCGAGGCTGATCCCGGTCGTCCGTGCCCGTTCTGTCCGGGCAACGAAGAGGTCACGCTGCCGGCGCTCGAGACGGTCGACAAGGGTGGCACCTGGCGGATGCGAGTCATCCCGAACCTGTACCCGGCGTTCGATGGCGACCAGCCGTTCGCCGTCCATCATCGAGGCCCGGTGCACGTCGAGGCCGAAGCCAGCGGCACGCACGAGGTGTTCGTGCTCACCCGCGATCACAACGCCGGCATCCATGCGATCAGCGACGCCGACGCGGCGGAGATGATGCTGGTGTTGAAGCGTCGGTTCCTCGAGCACGCGGCAACGCCGAACGTTCGATACACGCAAGCGATCATCAATCACGGACGTGAGGCCGGCGCATCCATCGCTCATCCCCACGGGCAACTCCTCGGACTTCCGTTCGTCCCGGGTGAGCTGTTGGAGGAACAACGTGCGTTCAGCCGTTTCGAGGGCGGTTGCATCCTGTGCGCAACGGTCGAAGCCGAGATCGGCGAAGGCGAGCGAGTGCTGTTCGCGAACGACGATGTCGTCTGCGTATGCCCGTACTGGAGCGGCACGCCGTACGAGTTGCTGATCATCCCGCGCAATCACGAACTGCACCTCACCGACGCGACCGATCTGTCCTTGGCGTCGGTCGGACGGTCGATCCGCGATGCGATCGAGGTGCTGCGCGACACCCACGGCGACATCTCCTACAACATCGGTTTCCACACGGCGCCGCACCACTACAACGGTGCGTTCCACTGGCACGTCCACCTGTGGCCGAAGCTGGTCACGACGGCGGGTTTCGAGCGCGGCACCGGCGTGATGCTCAACATCGTGCCGCCGGAAGTTGCGGCGATGCAGCTGCGCCGCCAATCCGTCAAGGCCTGAAACCTTCGTGCCGCGACTGCGGGTCGCCATCGACATCTCTGCGACACCTGCACAGGTGTGGGACGTCGTCGAACCGGTCGAACGCCACATCGACTGGATGCACGATGCCGTCGCCATCCGGTTCGTCTCGGAGGTGCATCGCGGCGTCGGCACGACGTTCTTGTGCGACACCAAGGTCGGCCCGT